>CAYYZT010000094.1:0-10304 GCA_964476015.1 uncultured Chitinophaga sp. | reverse complement strand
CCGGAAATACGCAAAGTGTCATATTCGCCTTACAACGATTGGGGGTTGAACCGACATTGACCAAAGACGAAGCGCAAATTCGTAAAGCGGATAAGGTAATCTTCCCCGGCGTGGGCGAGGCTTCCACCACCATGTCTTTTCTAATGGAGACGGGTCTTCACGAGGTAATCCCCACGCTTACGCAACCCGTGCTGGGCGTGTGCCTCGGTATGCAGTTGATGTGCGACTACTCCGACGAAGGCAATACGCAAGGCTTGGGCATTTTTCCGCACCGCGTGCTCAAGTTCGAGGCCGAAAACGGTATGAAAGTGCCCCATATGGGGTGGGACAATATTACCCACCTTAAAAGCCCGCTGTTTACGGAGGACATGGAAAACGAGTATGCCTACTTCGTACACAGCTACTATGTGCCATTGGGTGCCGACACGGTCGCAATATGCGATTACATTATGCCTTTCAGTGCCGCGTTGCATAAAGACAATTTCTACGGCATGCAGTTCCATCCCGAAAAGTCGGGCGACCTGGGGGCACGGCTGTTGAAGAATTTCTTGGAGTTATAATGTTTTAAACACTAGGAGCACAAAGGATGCACGAAGAACACGAGGTACATATTTGTGCCCTTTGTGATTACTTAGTGTTCTTTGTGTTTAAACTCACACCACACGAAAAATGCAAATTATACCCGCCATTGACCTTATCGATGCCAAGTGCGTGCGCCTCACCCAAGGCGATTACAACCAAAAGACCGTTTACAACGAAGATCCGCTGGAAGTGGCCCTGCAATTTGAAGATGCGGGCCTTACCCGCTTGCACTTGGTGGATTTGGACGGTGCCAAGGCCAAGAAAGTCATCAACTGGAAAGTGTTGGAGCGCATTGCCAGCAAAACCAACTTGGTAATCGATTTCGGCGGCGGGGTGCGCACCGATGAAGATTTGCGCATCGTGTTCGATAGCGGTGCGGCTATGGTAACTGCGGGCAGCATCGCCGTTACCCAGCCCGAAACCGTTTCGCAATGGCTGGCCAAGTACGGT
Source organism: uncultured Chitinophaga sp. (assembly GCA_964476015.1). Taxonomy (GTDB): domain Bacteria; phylum Bacteroidota; class Bacteroidia; order Chitinophagales; family CAIOSU01; genus CAIOSU01. The sequence goes on along the minus strand of CAYYZT010000094.1, from coordinate 9,272 downwards.
GCCGATAAAATTATCCTCGGGGCCGATGTAAAGGGCCAGCACATCGCCATACACGGCTGGCAGGAAAAGGGCGGCGTCAAATGGCCCGATTTCTTGGCCAATTATACCCAAAAAGGCATCACCAAGGTTATCTGCACTGATGTGGCCAAAGATGGGATGCTGCAAGGGCCGTCGCTAGGCTTGTACAAAGATATGCTGGCGGAATTTCCCACCCTGCACCTCATTGCCAGTGGCGGTGTAAGCAATATGGACGACCTCTATCAACTCAAGGAAATCGGTGTGGCCGGTACCATTTTGGGCAAGGCGATATACGAGGGCAGGGTAACGCTTAAGGAGTTGGCGGCTTTGTAATCATTTACGTGTTGTGTGGCGAGCTGGAAGCTCGCAATTACCTAGGTCCTCGTTGGAAACGAGGACCAGTGTATGGACCAGTTAGTATGTTGTCTCGTCCGCGCTTCCAGCGCGGATGTTGTAACGCCGAGCCGAAGGCTCGAGGCTTGCAGCGGCGCAACGTAGAATGGTGGCTTTGTCGTAATTTCGAAAAGCAAACCATCTCTATGAAAGCCATCTTTCTCCCCATAGCCCTTTTGGTGTTTTCCAACGTGTTTATGACCATTGCTTGGTACGGGCATCTGAAGTACAAGGATACGCCCATGTTCAAGGTCATTATCATTGCTTGGCTCATTGCCTTTGTGGAGTATTGCTTTCAGGTACCCGCCAACCGCCTCGGCCTCGAAACCTTCAGTGCCGCACAGTTGAAGGTGATGCAGGAAGTAATCAGCCTCGTGGTGTTCGCCGTATTCTCCGTATGGTACTTGGGCGAGCCGTTTAAATGGAACTACGTGCTGGGCTTTTTGCTGATACTGGCGGCAGTATATGTGATGTTTAGGGAGTGGTGATAAGACACGTGTTGCGTAGGTAGGGCGGTGCCCTATCCTAAAATTATGGTGCCCCTTTGGGGCGGTACCACGACCAAGGTTTCTACGTTTATCAATCGCCGTTATGGCATCAGGTACCGTAGTTAACCCCAAAGGAGTTTCGGATATTAGGATGGGGCAACGCCCCATCGACATAATATGTACATTTTCATTCCGTGCCGAGGGCGTTGCCCCCGGCTTATATATGGTGCCCCTTTGGGGCGATGCCACTATTCACTACTTACTACTTACTCTCATTACTTGATACTTGATACTCACTACTTGATACTATCATGCTATCTTTACACCATGCGCATCCATCGCTGGTTAGGTTTTTTGGGGCTGGGGGCTTTGGTGGCTGCCATCAGCTTTTGCGGCGACGGGGCCGATACGCCCACCGCTTCCTCCAGCAACTCGCCCTTTCTCAACCTAAACGACACTGTAAAGTACGTGGGCATGGGCCAGTGCCGCAGTTGCCACGCCGATATTTACGATACCTACATCCAAACCGGTATGGGCCAGTCGTTTGGCCTCGCCACGCGCGAAAAGAGCGCAGGAGTATTTACGGCGCATACCACCGTTTACGATACCGTGAACAACCTCTATTACCACCCGTTTTGGCAAAACGACAGCATGTACGTGCGCGAGTATAGGGTAGAGGGGAAAGATACCGTACACAACCGTGTGGAGCATGTGAGCTACGTTATCGGCTCCGGCCACCATACCAACTCGCACCTGTACAACGTGGGCGGCTTTGTGTTCCAAGCACCGATTACTTTTTATACGCAAGATAAATATTGGGACATGGCCCCTGGCTTCGAGGGTGGGTTCAACTCCCGTTTCAGCCGCATCATCGGCCACGAGTGCATGACTTGCCACAACGCCCTGCCGGAGTTTGTGGAGGGCAGCGTGAATAAGTATGGGCAGGTGCCTATGGGCATCGACTGCGAACGGTGCCACGGCCCCGGCGAACTGCACGTTAAAGAAAAGCTGCAAGGTATATATGTGGATACCGCCAAAGGGGTGGATTATACCATTGTAAACCCCCGCAGGCTTTCGCGCGACTTACAGATGGACCTTTGCCAGCGTTGCCATTTGCAGGGCATTGCCATATTACAGGACGGCAAGCAGTGGGACGACTTTAAGCCTGCCATGCACTTGCGCGAGGTGATGAACGTGTACCTGCCCCGCTACGAAGGCGGCGAGAACGACTTTATTATGGCCAGCCAAGCCGACAGGTTGCGCCAAAGCCCGTGCTTTATTAATACCGACATGAGCTGCATCACTTGCCACAACCCGCACGTAAGTGTACGGGCCGGGCAGAAGGAGCAGTTCAATGCAAAGTGCAACAGTTGCCATGCAGGCAACAATACCGCCATTTCGCACAAGCTGTGCAGCGCGCCCGAAGCACAACTAAAGGCCAACGACTACAACTGCGTAAAATGCCACATGCCTCGCACGGGCAGCATAGATATACCGCACGTAACCATTACGGACCATTACATACGCAAGGATTATGGCGGCGGCAATTCGCTTACGGTGGAGGAGGTGGAAAAGGTGCGGAGGTTTTTGGGCCTCGATTGCCTTACCGATGAAAAGCCCTCCGCACAAAACCAAGTGGAAGCCTATCTTGATTTCTACGAAAAGTACAGTGCCCAAGGCTATATATTGGATTCGGCCTACCATTACCTCAAACAGCTTAAAAACACCGATGCCCGTTATTTGCCGCTAATGGTGCATTACCAGTTTCTCAGGGGCGATTACCAAGAAGTGGCCAAATTGGTGGCAATGCAGCAGCCGCAGCAGTTTACCGATGCTTGGACGGCTTATAGGGCAGGGGAGGGCTATTTCCGTTTGGGGAACCTTTCGGCAGCCCAAAAATATTTTAACAGGGCGGTGGAAATTGAGCCTTATAACCTCGATTTGTTAAACAAAAAAGCATCAACTTTGGCTTTGGCTGGCCAAAACGCCGAGGCGAAAAAGGTGTATGGGCAAATGCTGTCGCTATATCCGAAATCGAAAGAAGCGTTGACCAATTTGGCCTACCTGTATATGCTGGAGTTTGACTGGGCCAAGGCCGATGGGCTGCTCGCAGCCGCCACCGCCCTCGACCCCGATTATGAACAGGCATTGATAAACCGTACCATTCTCTACATCGAAACCAAAGAAAAAGACAAGGCCCGCTATTGGGCTGGCAGGGTGATGAGTGCCAACCCGGGCAGCGAGAAAGGTAGGCAGTTGTTACAAATGATTCGAAACCTATGAAAAAGTGGCTGATTGGCATATTGGTACTGTTGCTGGTGGGCGTGGCATTGGCCGCATATTTTTACCAAAAGGTGTTCAGCAACAACCTAAAGGGCGATGTAGGCACCAAGCATGAAGTATTTATCCGCACCGGTACGGAGTATGGGCAATTGTTGGAGCAGCTATCGGAGCAGATACTGAGACACCCCAGATACTTCGACTGGCTTGCCGTGCGGATGGAGCTGACGGAAAACGTGAAGCCTGGCCGCTATATTTTCACCGTGCCGATGAACAGTTACGAGATAGTTTCCGTATTGCGCTCCGGTAGACAAGCTCCCGTAAGGCTCACTACCCGCAAGTTCCGCAATAAGGAGGAAGTGGCCGGATTGGTGGCCCAAAAACTGGAAGCCGATTCGCTTTCGGTGCTAATAGCCCTAAGCGACCCACAGGTGCTGGAAAGTTTAGGTTTCACCAACGATAATATTATCACGCTCTTTATTCCCAATACGTTCGAGTTTTATTGGAATACCGATGCCAAAGAGTTTTTGGACAGGATGAAGAAGGAATACGATAAATTCTGGACGGAGAAACGCCTGAGCCTCGCCAGCCAACGTGGCCTTACGCCAGCACAGGTAAGCATTTTGGCAAGCATTGTGGAGGAGGAATCGCAGATAAAAATAGAGCGGCCCACTATTGCCGGGCTTTATCTCAACCGCTTAAACATCGGTATGAAGCTTCAGGCCGACCCGACAGTGAAATTCGCCACCCAGAATTTTGGTGCCAGGCGGGTGCTGTACAGCGATTTAACGTTCGATTCGCCCTACAACACTTATGTGTACGCAGGGCTGCCGCCGGGGCCGATTTGCACACCGTCCATCGATGCCATAGAGGCAGTACTGAACGCCGAGCAGCACGACTATCTATATATGTGCGCCAAGCCCGACAACCAGCTTGGCCACGTCTTCGCCAAAACCCTTGACCAGCACAACGAGAATGCGAAGAAGTATAGGAAGTGGCTGAACAATGTAGGTATATATAGGTAGTTGATTGGTTACTGGTTATTGGTCTCGTCCTCGCTTTCAGCGAGGAACGGACTAACTGCGAGCTTTCAGCTCGCCACATAACATCAAACAATATTACGTGCGAGCCAAAGGTTCGGTATTACTGCATCCTCGCTGGAAGCGAGGACGAGGGCTAACGCCCCGTTTAAGGTGGAGGCAAGGGATATTACCAATATGTGCCCATGGCACTGTTATCAATTGCCTCGGGTTTTAGCCCGAGGTAGCGTATCTTTGCAAGGCAATGACTTTACAACAACGTATCGATGCCTTTGCCGCCCTTGGCCAAGAGCTTTTGAAGGGCGGCGACGAGCTGGAAGCGGCCATACACTTGGCTTATGTGCAGAATCGGTGGTTTACCCCGGAGAATAGCCGCCACATGGTGCGGGCCATAGCCGAGAACTACTTGGCCAAAAACAAGCTGGAGCAATGGTTGGAGCCGTATCGGGAGCGGATTGAAAAAGTGCAACCCAAAGTAATCGGGCTTACTTTAGCCGGGAATGTGCCCTTGGTCGGTTTTCACGACTTGTTGAGCGTGTTGGTGACCGGAAATACCGCACAAATAAAGCTCTCTGCTAAAGATACCGCGCTAATGGGCCATTTTATCACAAAAATAGCTCAAATAGAACCGCAATTAGCCTCAAAAATGTCGCAAAAAGAGATGCTTAAGGATTTTGATGCCATCATTGCGACGGGCGGCAACAATACATCGAGGTATTTTGAGTACTATTTTGGCAAGTACCCCAATATTATACGCAAGAACAGAAATTCCATTGCAATACTCACTGGAAATGAAACTGATGAAGAGTTAAGAATGCTTGGGCAGGATATCTTCCAATACTTCGGGTTGGGTTGCCGGAATGTTTCAAAGGTTTATGTGCCAAGGGATTATGAGTTTAAGCGACTGTTTGAAGCATTGGAACCGTATGCCCATGTAATGGACTCGGATAAGTACAAAAACAATTACGATTACAATCGTACTTTGTTGTTAATGAACAGTGTACAGCATTTGTCCAATGATTTTGTGATGCTTCGAGAGAGCGAGGACATCGCCACGCCGGTATCGGTGCTGCATTACCAATATTATAAAAACTTGGAAGAAGTGGCTCTGGACGTGCATTTGAAGCGCAGCCAGATACAATGTATTGTGGGCAGGCCCGAAGTAAGCGGCAAGGCCATTGCGTTCGGAAAGGCCCAGCAGCCCGAGCTTTGGGACTATGCCGATGAGGTAAATACTGTCGATTGGTTAATCGGTTTATCGGTTGATTAGTAATCAGTTTATCGGAATCAGTTGCTGAAACCTAAACCCAGCCTCATTCGTTTAATAATTTTACCGATTAACTAGTCAACCAATCAACTAATAACTAATTTAGCGTTATGGCTATAATGATTACCGACGAGTGCATCAATTGTGGGGCTTGCGAGCCGGAATGCCCTAATACCGCCATTTACGAAGGCGGCGTGGAGTGGAAACTGGCCGATGGCACCGAAGTGGCTGGCCCGCTAACGTTGATGGATGGCCGTGTGGCCGAGCCTAGCGAAAAGTTCGCCCCTGTTTCTGAGGATTACTACTATATAGTGCCCGATAAGTGTACGGAGTGCGTGGGTTTCCACGAAGAGCCGCAGTGCGCCGCCGTTTGCCCGGTTGATTGCTGCGTTCCCGATCCGGATATCGTGGAGAGCAAAGAAGAGCTATTGGCCAAAAAAGACCGCCTCCACGTAGATTAAGCCAGCGTTACCGCCATTTCCCGCAAGGTTTCCTCAATAGCTGCCAACAGCCCACGAATGTCGTCTGCCGTAATACGGCCGATATTGCCGATGCGGAAACAATCCACTTGGCTCAGTTTGCCGGGATAAATCACGAAATCCTTTTCGTTCAACAATTCGTAAAACCGCTTGAAATCGAAGTTCGGATGCTGCGGGTATAAGAACGAGCTGATAATATAGCCTTGCTTTTCCTTCGGCAGATATTCCTTGAAACCCAGTTGGCGCATGCCTTCCACCAAAGTGTTATAGTTGTTTTGGTAGCGCGCGCTTCGGCCCGTTACGCCGCCCTCGGCTTGGTGCTCCTGTACGGCTTGCCAAAAGGCCAAAATGGCGTGGGTAGGCGGTGTAAAGCGGAACTGTCCGTTCTGCTCCAATCCTTCCCATTGGGCATATAAATCGAGGCTCAGGCTGCGGGCGTTGCCTTTGCAAGCGGCAAGCGTGTCGCGCTGGGCAATGGTGAAACTGAAGCCCGGCACACCTTCAATACATTTATTGGAAGAAGAAATGAGGAAATCGATTTGGTTATCTGCAATATCGGTAGGCACGGCACCGAAACTGCTCATGGCATCCACAATGTAGGTTTTGCCACGCTTTTTCACTACCGTCCCGATTTCCTTGATGGGGTTGAAAATGCCGCTGGTGGTTTCGCAGTGCACCACCACTACGTGGGTAATAGCTGGGTTCTGGGTAAGGGTCTCTTCTATATCGGTTAATGAAGGATATTGGTCTTCGGCATATTTCAATACGGTTTTGGTTATGCCATGTACGTCAGCCATTTTGGCGATGCGGTCGCCGTACGCACCATTGATGATGACCAACAAGTGCCCGCTGGCTTTGGGCAGGGCAGAGGAAATAACCGCTTCCACCCCAAATGTGCCCGAACCTTGCATGATGATGGCCTCGTAGCCCTGGGCTTGGCTCACCTCGCCCATTTTCAACAAGGCTTGGCGCACCTGTTTCACGGCATTGATAAACTCGATGTCGCGGGAGCCAAGGTCGCGCAACATGGCCTGTTTCACGGTGAGGCTGGTAGTGAGCGGGCCGGGGGTAAAGAGCAGTTTATCTTTGGTAAGGGTTTCCATGGGGGTAGTTACTAGTTATTGGTTACTGGTTATTGATGACTGGTTGCTGGTAAATACTAATCAACCGATTAACCAATCAACTGTTCAACCTCAATCAACAAAGCAGGTACTTCGCGAATACTGCCGAGGAGATGGGTGTGCGGATGGGCCTCCAATTCGGCGCGGGTGCAGGCACCGCTCAATACGCCGATATTGAGGGCCGTGTTGCTATTGTGGCCTTCGTTCAGGTCGGCAGGCGTGTCGCCCACTTTGGCCACGGCTTTCGGGTCGGTAATGCCGAATGTGTTCATGGCTTTCTGTATCATGTACGGGGCGGGGCGGCCTTGCGGCACTTCGTCGCTGGCCACGCTTATGTCAATCAAGCCATCGCGCTCCCAGCCCAAACGCTCGATAATGGTATCTATAATGTCCCTGCTAAAGCCGCTGTCAATGGCTACTTTAATGCCGTTGGCTTTCAGGGTGCGGAAAACCTCGCCCGTACCTTCTATTTCCTTCACCCGCGGGTCGTGCTTATAAAAGTCGATCATCTTTTGCAGAAACACGTCATGCAGTTGGTTCACGTATTCCTCGGTAATGGTGCTGTGGTCTTCTAATTTGCTTTCCAGCACTAAGCGGATGGCCTCCGGCTTTTTCAGGCCCATTACGGCGTTGATGTCGTCGCGGCTGATGGGCAGCCCGGTACTTTCCAGGGCGGCTTGGAAACAGATGTTCACGTCGTCGTTGTCGTGCACGGTGGTGCCCGCCATATCGAACATTACCATTTGTATTTTCATGGAGGGGAGGTTTGGGGTAAAGATATAGTCCACGGTCGACAGTCCACGGTCCACGGTAAAAAATTAATGGATTGTTAATGGTGGGTAATCGATGGTCTATAGTTCGCCACAGAAAATATCTGTCATCCTGTAAGGGTCGATGCCCTGCCGGGTGGCTGAAATAGTATGATGAGCTTAAAGGGCATCGGGGTGGGTCGCTCAAATGCGGCTCGGCCGTAAAAAAGGGAGCTCAAGAACGCTGGCGGCGCATGAGCCTTATTTTGCCGGCAAACACCAGCCGCAACATTACGAAGTTTACAACCACACACGCTGCTACCACCATGCCTGCGGTTTTCAATACGATAAACAATAAATCTTCCATGGTTCAAAATTACGTTGGTCGGTTACAAAAAATCACTGGCCGAAACGTTCCTTATGGTCACGTTTAAAAACTAGGTAGCAGTCAATAAGTGCGAGGAGTATTTCGGCGTGTGTTAGGGTAAAACGATTTAAAGGCCGAAATGGTTGTATGGAGATGGAAAAAATTTGAAATTCTTTCCGTTAGCCGCTTTGTTTATTGGGTACAGAAGAACTGATACTCCTTGTTCGCCGTTTCAAAACCCTTGATGGCACTGGTTTTCAGGTAGTCGCACCCCTCTGTTCGGGAGTAGTTCATAATAAGCGACATGCCCAAGTTGTGGTATGCCACGGCATAATCGGGCTGTAGGCTGATGGCTTGGCGGAAATCCCGGTTTGCCCCAAAATAGTCGTCGGCCAATACTTTTATAATGCCCCGGTTGTTGTAGATGCTGGCATCGTTGGGCGCATAGATAAGGGCCAAATCATAGTCGCGCAGGGCACCGCCGTAGTCGCCCTGCATTTTACGGGCAAAGCCACGGGAAAAATAGGCATCGGCCAAATTGGGCTGAAGGGCAATCACCTTATCGTAGTCCGCAATGGCCTCGGTTGATTTGCCCAAGCCTTTGTTTACCACGGCGCGGCTAAAATAGGCCATTGCAAAATTGGCATCCAAGGCAATGGCCTTGTCCATATCCGTAAGGGCCAGTGCGGCATTGCCCAACAAGTGGTGCGCGCGGCCACGGTTAAGGTAAGCCAAAGCATAGCTTTCGTCAAGGTTGATGGCGGCATCAAAAGAGGCCAATGCGGCAGTATAGTTGTCGTTTTGCAACTGCAACAGGCCCAACACGTTGCGGGCCATGGCATTGTTGGGGTTTATTTCGAGAGCCTCGTTTACGTCGGCCCAGGCACCGGCGGCATCTTCGGCTTCCAAGCGCGCCAAACCCCGGTACACGTAGTATTTGGAGGCAGTGGGGTTGGCAGCTATGAAGCTATCCAAGTACACCAACGTGCCGGGGTACAGGTTTCGCAGCTCAAACAGGATGTAGCCTTGCACAATATCGATGCCTTCCAACTGGCCTTCACGGGCCAAAT
>CAYYZT010000093.1:4708-10393 GCA_964476015.1 uncultured Chitinophaga sp. | reverse complement strand
CCAAAACCATTATGGACGAAACCATGACGGCTTTTGACGAGGTGCTGAGGCTGGAATCGGAGATTGCCCATATCGACGAGCAACTGGCTATCCGCGAGGATTACGAGAGCGACGAGTACATGGAGCTCATCAACCGCCTGAGCGATTGCCACGAGCGGGTGCATACTTTGGGTGCGGGCAAAATGGAGAGCGAGGTGATCAAAACCCTTAAGGGCCTTGGCTTTAGCGATGCCGATATGCAACGCCCCATGACGGAGTTTAGCGGTGGCTGGCAAATGCGGGTGGAGCTGGCTAAACTGTTGCTGCAAAAGCCCAGCCTGCTGTTGTTGGATGAACCTACCAACCACTTGGACATCGAGTCCATACTGTGGCTGGAGCAGGTGTTTATCAATTACCCCGGTGCCATTATGATGGTGAGCCACGATAGGGCGTTTCTCGACAACATTACCAACCGCACCATCGAAATCGTTTTCGGCAAAATTTACGATTACAAAGCCAACTATACCAAGTTTTTCGAGTTGCGCGAAGAGCGTTTGGAGCAGCAACATAACGCCTATAAAAACCAACAGCGGTACATTGCCCAGCAAGAACGCTTTATTGAGCGGTTCAAGGCCAAGGCATCCAAGGCGGCACAGGCCAAGTCGGCCCAGAAACAACTTGACAAGGTGGAGCGCATCGAGTTTGATGAACTGGACAACTCATCCATCCAGTTCCACTTCCCGAAAGCCCCGCGCAGCGGCGATGTGGTGCTCAGGGCCGAAAAACTGAGCAAAACCTACGGCGACAAGGAAATACTCAAGAACCTTACGTTCGACATTACCCGTGGCGAGCGGGTGGCTTTTGTGGGAAAGAACGGCATGGGTAAGTCCACACTGGTGAAGATGGTAAACGGCGAGACGGGTTTTGACGGCGTACTCAAAATCGGCCACAACGTGGAGATTGGCTACTATGCCCAGATTCAGGAAAAGACCCTGAACGAGAACCGTACCGTGTTGCAAACCATTGAAGACGAGGCTACCCACGAGTGGACCAACCAAGCCCGGGTGCGCGGCTTGTTGGGTGCATTTTTGTTTGGGGAAGAAGAAGTGGATAAAAAGGTAAAAGTGCTTTCGGGTGGGGAAAAATCGCGTTTGGCATTGGCGAGGATGTTGCTGAAGCCCGTGAATCTGTTGATCCTAGACGAACCGACCAACCACTTGGACATTGCCAGCAAAGAGGTATTGAAGGATGCCCTGTTGAAATACGACGGCACTCTTATCCTCGTAAGCCACGACCGTGACTTTTTGCAAGGGCTCACCAACAAAACGTTCGAGTTTACCAATAAGCGTATCGTGGAGCACTACGGCGATATACAGGTGTTTCTCGATAGCCACGAGGTGGATACCTTCCGCGATTTTGAGACTACCAAGGACAAGGATAAAGCCCTCAAGCAACAGGCTTTTGGTAAAAACAGTGGCCCGAACGATGCCACCAAAGACGACCAACAGCAGAAAAAAGACCAAGAGAAAGAGCAGCGCAGGCTAAAGAACGAGCTGAAACAGGAGGAAGACAACATCGACCGACTGGAAAAGGAAATAGCCGTGCTGGTGAACCAATTGCAAGACCCGGAACTGTTTAAGGACGAAGCCAAAAGTAAGCTGGTAGTGAAAAAGCACGACGAGCTAAAGCAACAGCTTTCCCAAAGCATGAAACGCTGGGAAGCATTGGGCGAACAAATTGGTTAGTATCAGGAAGCTAGTATCAAGACCGAGAAGGTTGTGTCATGGTGAGCGCATTATTGTCACTCTGAGCGTAGCCGAAGGGCGAACCATGACGGCTTGATGTTGGTTTGAGATCGGTTGATAGAGCTGGTGAACGTAGAACCTAGGCCCTCTTTGTCTAGCCCCGGCATAAGTCCCAAGGAGGGGTTAGAGGTAGTCACAGTTTATCCACTGCCGTTTCCGCCAATGTTTGCCCAATGGATAGGCACGAGGTGGCCGCTGGCGACGGTGCGTTGAGCAAATGGATGGCACTGGGCTGCTCTTGGATATGGAAATCGTCCAACAACTTGCCGTCCCTGCTGCACGCCTGCGCACGAACGCCCGCACCGCCGGGCAGCAAATCAGTTTCCCGTATTTCCGGCACCAAGCGTTGCAGGGCTTTGGTAAAGGCCGTCTTGCTCCAAGAGCGGTGCATTTCGCCCATGCCCGTGCGCCAGTACTTCCCTACAATGGAGCGGAGGCCAGGCCAGCGCAGGGTTTCCCAAAGCTCGCCGCCGTGGAAGGCGGTGCGGGTATAGCCTTCCCTGCGGAAAGCCAATACGGCATTCGGCCCTGCTTCCAAGCCGCCGCCCGCCATGCGGGTAAAGTGAACGCCCAAGAACGGAAAAGCAGGGTCGGGAACGGGATATACCAAATGCTTCACCAAATGCTCTTTTTCGGGCTTTACGAGCCAGTATTCCCCACGGAAGGGGATAATCCGCACCTCGGACACCAAACCCGCCATTGCGGCAACCTTATCGCTATACAGCCCGGCGCAATTAATCAGCAAATCGGTTTTGAAGGAGGCTTTAGCAGTTATTACGGTATCGCCATTTATGCCCGTTACGGCATGGCCCATGAGCACCCTGCCGCCCATCGTTTCGATGTTCTCCCGCAGCTTTTGGGCCACAATCTTATAATCCACGATGCCCGTTTGCGGTACGAGGATGCCCGCAATGCCGTTTACGTGTGGTTCGCGCTGTTTTATTTCGGTAGCATTGAGCCATTGCAAACCTTTCAAGTTGTTTTGTTGGCCGCGTTCAAAAAGGGTTTTCAGTCGGGAGATTTCGGCCTCGCTAGTTGCCACGATGATTTTGCCGCAAATCCCGAAAGGCACGTTATTTTCCTCGCAAAACTGGATAAGCTGGCGGTAGCCCCTGAGGCAGTTTTGTGCCTTGAGGCTGCCGGGCGCGTAGTAAATGCCTGAATGGATAACCCCGCTGTTGTGCCCCGTTTGGTGCTGGGCTATGTCGGCTTCCTTTTCCAATACAATCACTTGCCAATCGGGTCTCAATTGCAGCAATCGGTAGGCCGTGGCCAGCCCCGTAATACCCCCGCCGATAATGGTGACGGTGGGCATCAGTTGGCCGAGGTAAGTTTGTTTTGGTGTATTTGGAAAGCATCCAAACCGCAACGCAGGTAGTTTTCGTAGCGTTCTACGCTGGCAGAGCCCAACGCGGTGGAAAGCAATTGCTCGTCGGGACTAATTAGCACATACCAAGGCTGCGAGTTGGCCCTGAAATGCTTGATCTGCATATCGCTCCACAAGTTGCCCACGTTCCTTATCTTTTTGCCCGTGGCATCCGAAACATATTGTTCCTCCTCGGGCAATATGGTTTTTTCGTCCACGTATAGCGATACCACTACGTATTTTTCTTCCAGCAGTTTGCGCACTTGCGGTTCCACCCAAACGGTTTCCTCCATTTTGCGGCAGTTTACACAGGCCCATCCCGTAAAATCCAGCAAAATAGGTTTCCTTTCCGCCTTAGCTTTGGCAAGGGCGGCATCATAATCGTTTACGGTAACCTCCAAGTGGTTATCGTTATGCGCTTTCCAGCTATAGAACATAGGCGGCGGGAAACCGCTCAACAGTTTCAGGTTGGTGCCCCAAAGGCCGGGTATAAGGTATAGGGTAAAAGCCAAGAACAACGAGCCGGTTGCTTTACGTCCCCAGCCCACTTTTTCGGGCCGTGGCTCGTGCGGCATCGGTATCAACCCAAACAGGTATAGCACCGTGGCGATGCCCACCAAAATCCAAAGGGCGAGGAACAGTTCGCGTTTTAAGAAGCCCAGTTGCCAAACCAAATCGGCGTTGGAAAGGAATTTGATGGCGAAAGCAATTTCCACAAAACCCAATACGTGCTTTACCGTGCCCAGCCAGCCGCCCGACTTGGGCAACTTGGCCAAGAAACCGGGAAACATCGCAAAGAGCGCGAACGGCAAGGCCAAGGCCAAGCCAAAGCCCACCATGCCCACCACCAAATTATATTGGCCGCCCTCGCTAGCGATAGCCCCCACCAACAGACTACCCAAAATAGGACCCGTGCAGGAGAAGGAAACCACGGCCAAGGTAATGGCCATAAAGAAAATACCGACCATGCCCCCTACGTCCGAAGCCTTGTCGGCCCTGTTGGCAATGGATGAAGGGAGGGTTATTTCGAAATAGCCGAAAAACGAAATGGCAAACACCACAAACACCACAAAAAACAGCAGGTTGATATAGGGGTTGGTGGCAAAGGCGTTCAGGATGTCCGGCGGTATGTCGAATATTAAAAACGGAACGCTCAGCAAGAAATAAATCAACACGATACAAAAGCCATAGAACAAGGCATTGAAAATACCTTTGTTGCCGCTCTTGCCGCCTTTGGTAAAGAACGTTACCGTAAGCGGTATCATGGGGAACACGCAAGGGGTAATCAAAGCTACCAAGCCGCCCAAAAAGCCTAGTATGAAGATGGTTAACAGCCCTTGCGCCTCTTGGGTTTCGCCGCAGTTGGAAACGGGCGGGCCATATTTGCCATAATCAATAGGTCCATCACCCTTGTTGCCGGGCGGGGGCAATATCATACCCGAGATAGAGGCTGTTTTCTTTCCTAAATCAAATTCAAAATCGACATCTTCGGGCATAAGACATTGCTCTTTGCAAGTCTGGAATGTAAAGTAACCTTTAACTACCCCATTGGGATTCAAAGCTTTTACCCGCTGAGTAAAAGTTACTATCCCATACAGCTTTTTTACGTCAGCTCCCCATATTTCCTCAAAGGATTCGTCAATCTTGGTAGCATTTTCCTCGCGCTCACCTATAAAGGCAAATTGGCTGTTGGTAGTATCCTCAAAATAGAAACTTGTGGGAATTGGACCTACTTCCGGATCTAAAAATGAACTGTAGATATACCAGCCCTTGTCAATAACGGATTTGAAGATGAGTTTATACTCATCGGATGCAACTTGCTCTATTTCAACTGACCAATCTGTTGGATCCAGAAGTTCGTCGTTATTTTGGGCTTTCGATGGTATATTGAGGAAAACCGTCGAAACTAGAAACAGTAGTAGGTAGCGGAAAAACTTCATCATTACACGATTGAAGTAATGGAATAATTACACCGCTTGCAGCACGGTAGCCTTGAGCGATTCGAAAATGGCGCGGCCGTCGGTATTGCCGAGGGCTTCCTCGCTGGCGCGCTCGGGGTGCGGCATCATGCCGAACACGTTGCGGGTGGCATTGGTAATGCCCGCAATATTGTTGGTGGCCCCGTTGATGTTGGTAGCATCGCTTACGTTGCCGTCCTTATCGCAGTAGCGGAAAAGCACTTGGTCGTTCTTCTCGAGCACGGCCAGCGTATCCACACCGGCATAATAGCGGCCTTCGGCGTGGGCTATGGGTACTTTTAACACTTGGCCGGGCTGCAAGGCATTGGTAACGGCGGTGTTGGCTGTTTCGGCGCGCATGTATATGTTCTGGCAGATAAACTGTTGGCTACGGTTGCGTAGCAAGGCACCCGGCAACAGGCCGCTTTCGCACAGCACTTGAAAGCCGTTGCAAATGCCCAGTACATAGCCGCCCTCGTTGGCGAATTTGATAACCGCTTCCATCACCGGCGAAAAGCGGGCAATGGCGCCGCTGCGCAGGTAGTCGCCATAAGAAAAGCCGCCGGGCAGCACGATG
>CAYYZT010000093.1:0-4698 GCA_964476015.1 uncultured Chitinophaga sp. | reverse complement strand
CGAAGCCATCCAAAGTAGTTTCTTTATGGAAAATGGTGCGGGTCTCGAAGCCCATTACGTTTTGCAAAACATGAACCGTGTCGCGGTCGCAATTGGAGCCGGGGAAAACAACAACGCCAAATTTCATCGGTATCTATCGGTTTAGGATGCTGGGTAAATACTGCAACACGAGGATAAGCAGGAAAAACACGCCGAAAATATACTCCGCGCCGTTGCGTACCCTGATGTTCAACATAAAGTAACTTAGAATTATTGACAAAGGTACGTTAATAATTGTGAAATGCTTAAGCGTAACGCCATCGTCGAGCACGAAACTGGCCCCCAGCAACAATAAGCACCAAATGATGAGCACTAGGTATTTGCGCACCTGTATATTCGATTTCAGGTAGTTTATTTGCAGGTACCAAGCGGCTGCCAGCAGCATCAACAGCACAAAAGGGCCTATCACCTTAAAGGCCAACCCAAAGCCGCTTGGAAGTGCCGTTTGCAACGCTACGCTGCCGAAATGCTCGTTTATAAAGAACGCTAACTGATCCGTCCAGAAATAGTAGGTGCCCAACAGGAAGTAAGGAGTAACGATGCCCGCCAGGGCGATAAACCATTCCCTAAAGCTAAACGGCCGCAAAGAAGCCAACCCAATAAACAACAACAGCGCGAGAGAAAGTGCGGGCAGGCTAAACAGCGATGCCACGGATATTAAAAAGCCCACGTCGTATATTTCCACGTTGCACTGGCCGCTCTTGTATATATTGAACAGGCGCACCAGTACCAGAATGATAAACGTGTTGGCCAGCATCTGCGGGCCGGGCATCAAAAAATCAACGAACATGCCGCTTACCGTAACAAACATTAAGGCGGGCACAAAGTTGATGCGGGGGAAAAACTTGATGCGGTTGAGCAGGGCATTTATTAAAAACGCTTGTGTTAGCACCAGTGCCATGCCTACGCCCACGGCCACCAGTTTGTTCCAGTAAATAAACGGAAGCAACCACTTGCTTAGCGGCGCGCTATCCGTAATTACGGGAAAAGAGCTAGGCTCTAAGATGGCAGGCAGGTACAACATTGCCGTTAGAAACAGCAACAGCGGTATCAGCAGGGGTTTGTTGGCATTGAAAGAGCCAATAAGCATGGAAAGTGCGGACTAGAAGGTTATTTTCACAAATTTAATGGAACGGTTGCGGAAACTTGGTATCAGCAGCTCACGTCCTGAAATTTGTTTTGCGATGCCCGGGGCCAACATTAAATCTTTGGTGCCGGCATTGAACAGGAAGTTTCGCGCCGAAACGCCCTTGGCATCCACAATGTACTCGTTTACGTTGGTTTTGTAGAATATCTCTTCGTTGTAAACAAACCGCAACTGCCCGTCCATGGTGTGGATGGTGTAGGAAGAGAAAAAGCCTTCGTCGTCTTCCGATATCTGTTTTTTGCGCAGCACGTTGTGCCAGTCCACGGTGCCATCGGCCTTGGTGGAGAGCACTAAAATGTCGTTGAAATAATAAACGTTCACGGTACGGAAACTAGGTCCTGCCGAAGGCATAAACGTAGGCATGTTCTCGCTTTCCATACTGCTGTACTCCGATTCGGCCACCAGCACAATGCCGCCGTCAAAGCGCAGTATCAGTTCTTTGGGTTTAAAAGAGGAGAGGCCCGTAATGTTGCGGGCCGTATCGCCACCTACCACTTGGCGCAGCAGGGTAGTGGGGAAAGCCTGGTATTGGTGCCCGTTTACCAATTTGTTTGCCAAGTCCCAGTTTTCGATAAAATAGCCCAATGCTTCGTTGCGCTGCTCGTCGGTATAGAAACCGGCTACGGTAAGCTTGTTGTTCACATTGTCCACCTCCAAGCGCAGCAAGCCATAAATGGGCCGCTCCAGCGTGAAGCCTATATTGGTTACCGTGCCCGTGTTGCCGTCGTATTGATATACCAAGTATTCTTTTTCACCGGCAAATTTCTTTTTGCCCCGGTTGTAGTTCTCAAACAGGAAAACCAACTGGTTGTTGTTAACGGCCTTTACGCTTACCAAGCCAAAATCGGCCGATACTTCGGGGAAGGCCACATCTTGCCTGTAAAGCAGCTCCATTTGGTTGTTGATGCCCACAACTTTAATGCGCTCCAACAAGCCACTGTTGCTAACGATTGGATAGTATAGCGCAATATGTGCCTTGTCTTGCGAGTGGAGAACTTTCATGCCCACATTGATGTATTGCTTGCCGTGGTACAGCGTGTCCATCACCATAAACTTGCCATCGCCCTTAAACTTGGAAGACAGCTTTTGTGCAAACACTACCGTATTGTCCTTGTTTACGGTTTTGAAGAAGGCCAAGGAATAGTCGGGATAAAGAAATATCTCGTCGATGCTGGAGTTTTCCTGCTTGATGTTGAGGTTCTGGCTCCATTTTAGCATCAGGTTGCTGCTGTAAGCCTCCACTATATCCACCCCTTTGCCAAACTTATAGATGATGATGCCCTCGTTGTTTTTGCCGAGGATGCGCAGGTTGGGCGTTTTGTTGGAAAGCTTTTGCGGTTCGCTGGTTACCACATCTTGGGCGCAAACCCGGGAAATACCCGCGAAAAACACAGTAATAACAACCAAAAAATGGACTAAATGCTTCATGACCGTACAACTTCATAAAGCTAACGGAAAATTCCGTGAAAAGGTATTCCCGATGGATTACTTGCGTAACCTTGGGTCCATGGCATCGGTAAGGCCCTCGCCGATAAGGTTGAACACCGTAACGGTAATGAAGATGGCAAAACCCGGCGCAATGGCCAACCACCAAGCCGAAGGCGACTGGCGGGCCGAAGAAAGCAGGGCGCCCCAAGTAACCATATCGCCGCTGCCCAAGCCGAGGAAAGACAGAGAGGACTCAATCAAAATGGCCGAGGCCACGCCGAAAGCGATGGCAATCAATACGGGAGAAAGGGCATTGGGTATGGCATGTTTGGCCATGGTGCGCCAGTTGGAATAGCTCAAAGCCTTGGCGGCCTCTACATACTCCAAAGAGCGGATGCGCAACAGTTCCGCACGGATGTAGCGGGCGATGCCGGTCCATGAAGTAAGGCCGATAATTACCATAATGATGTAAATGTTGGGCTTCTTTACCGTGGCCAGAACCAACAATATCAGGAAGAAGGTAGGGATACATACCAATATTTCCATACTACGGGAGATAAGGATATCCACTGGAAAAGATACTTGCTTGCCTAATGCAGGGATTTTCTTTAGCGGTATGGCAATGGCATTGGCCAATGCAATGATGCCCCCGAAAATAAGCAAGCTCAACAGCAATTGGCCCAAGAAAGTGGAAACACCTACACTGAGCGAATCTGACAGAGTGTATGACCTTGCCGCAAAGGCATAGAACAGTGCAAAAAAGAAGAAAATGATATTAAGCCATAGGCGTGCACGGCTCATGCGAAGGTTTTCATCGCCAAAGAAGCCAGCCAACGAACCCAACAAAATGCCGATTAGGGAAGCAATGGCCATGGATACAATGCCCACCATAAAAGCGGTGCGGGTGCCGTGTATCATGCCCGCCAATACGTCGCGGCCCAGCTCATCGGTTCCCAGCCAGTGTGTCCAGCGGGTGGAGGGTACGTTTTGATCGGCAAAAGGGCTTACGGACTTGGTGTTGTTCGGGTCTTGGTTGAGCGGCAAATAAGGGACGAGCGGCCAAATAGCGAAATCGTATTCCAACTGGCTCCACTTGGCTCCCAACAGTTCTTGAGGGAATTTGCTAATGCCGAGGTCAACACCAATTTGTTTCACCACGGGGAAATATACCGTGCCGTTGTACTTACATACAATGGGCTTTTCGTTTGCCAAAAAAGGAGCCGTGAGGGCTACAAAAGCCAAGAAAACGGTAATGTAAAAAGAAACCATGGCGATTTTCTTCTTCTTGAACTGCCGATTTACGGTAGCCCAATAGCTTTGGTTCTTTTCCTTTTTCGATGCTACTGTTGTACTCATGTTTTATCTTTCTTTCCGTACTAAATGAACGGGAAGTGCATTTATTTTTTACCGTAAGTAATACGTGGGTCAACCACTGCATACAATATATCCGAAATCAAGTACCCCACCAATGTAAGGATGGAGGAGAACATGGTAACTGTCAACACTACAGGATAATCCCTTCTGAACAATGCTTCCAAGCCCAAGCGGCCCATGCCGGGTATGCTGAAAATGTATTCCAAAATGATGGAGCCGCCTATCATGGCCGGAAACACGGAAGAAAAGATGGTGATAACCGGGAACAAAGAGTTGCGGAAAGCATGCTTCCAAACAATGGTAGTGTTGCTCAAACCTTTGGAACGGGCCGTGCGGATGTAGTCTTGCCTAAGCACCGACAGCATGCCGCCGCGCATCTGGCGAGATAGGTAGGCAAAAGAGCCATACGTCCAACAAAACAATGGCAACGCCATGTGGAAGGCATGTTGGCCAAAACGGTAGAAAAACGGGTCTTCCTCATCTACCTCGGCCAAGCCAGTCGGCGGAAACAAATCCAAATAATCGCCGCCGCCCAAGAAAATAATGAGGATGGTCGCTATCCAAAAACTAGGCAACGAATACAGGATAAACAAACCGGTGGTAGTGGTTTGGTCGGCCACGCTATCCTTGTTTATTGCCGAGAACACACCCAACGGAATGGAAATAAGGTAGGTAATAAAGATGGCCACCAAACTGATGGTCATGGTGTA
>CAYYZT010000092.1:0-10518 GCA_964476015.1 uncultured Chitinophaga sp. | reverse complement strand
GGCGGCCTCGCAGATGGCCCGGCAGGTGCGCGGCCATTTGCGAGGCCGCCACGCTCATTTTGATGATACGGGCCATACGGCGCAGTTGGCGTGGGTCGATGTGCTGGGCGTAATCGGCTTCCACGGCTTTGAGCACGGGGGCATCGTTTGGCAAGCCGTTTCCGTTTGCCAACGCCGATACGTGCCCTATGCCCTTGATATACATCAGCCGCGATGTTTTGAGATAACCAAACTACTGCAATTGCCCCCAAACCCGAACGAGTTGGACAGGATATGGTTGATTTTATGGGATTTTAAAGCTGTTTCCGGCAGGTTTTGCAGCTCTTTCATGGGTACCGCGTGGCGCAGGTTGGGGAACACCGTTTGGTGCCCTAACGCCAACAGCGAAATGACCGCCTCCACGCCGCCCGCCGCCGCCAAAGTGTGGCCCGTGTAAGCTTTGGTACTGCTAAACGGCGGCAACTTGCCGCCGAACACCCGCTCCAAAGCCAAGCCCTCGCTCACGTCGTTGTTTTCCGTGCCGGTGCCGTGGGCATTGATGTAGTCGATTTGCGATGTGGATAGACCCGCCACGGCCAAAGCTTTCTCTATCGCCAAACCCGCCCCTTTGCCATCGGGCGAGGAAGCCGTTTGATGATAGGCATCGTTAGTATTGCCATAGCCGGAGAGGATGCCCAGAATGCGTTCGGGATTTTTCCGTGCCAAAACTTCGGATTCCAGCACCACAAAGCCCGCGCCTTCGCCGAGGTTCAAGCCTTTGCGGTGCTCGTCGAACGGTTTGCAGGGTTCCTTGTCCAATATTTGCAGGCTGTTGAAGCCGTTGAGGGTAAACTTGGTAAGGGCATCCGTACCGCCCGCCACTACCCTATCCAGCAAGCCCGCCCTTATCATCCTCGCCCCCAGCATAATGCTGTTAGCCGAAGAGGAGCAAGCCGTACTGATGGTGGAAACAAAGTCCTTGATACCCAAAGCCTTTGCAATGCGCTCGGTGCTGTCGCCGCAATCGTGCGTGGCTACGGCTTGTATGTCGCCCGAATCGGGGTCTTTCAGAAAGTCGGGGTAAAACAACTCGGTGCTGCCCATACCGCCCACGCTGGTAGCGGAAATAAACCCCGTGCGGATGCCTCCGGCGTTGCCGCCTGCCTGTTCCAACGCCTCGCTTGCGGCCAACAGGCCCAACAAAGTGGTGCGGGTATATTGTTGGCGATTGCTTAATCCGCAAAGGGCCAGCAGTTCCATGTCGGAGTGCTTTACCTCCCCTACGGGCAAATCTTGGTGAACCGTCTGTAAATGTCGTATGCTGCCAATGCCCGACCGCCCGGCCAAAAGGGCATCCAGGTTGGCGGCTTTGCCCACGCCCAGCGCGGTAACCAACCCGGCACCGATGATGTACACGGCGGGCATCGCGTTCTAAGCGGCCCTCATTTGGGTGATGTAATCGGCGATGGTGCGCACGGACTGGAAGATTTTGATGCCCTCGTCCTTACTGGCGATTTTAATGCCGTAGTCGCGCTCCAACAACACAATCAGTTCCAGCGCATCGATGGAATCCAAGCCGATTTTGTCGGAAAACAGCACATCGTCGTCGCCGATATCTTCTGGCTTTAAGTGTTGCAAGTTCAGGATGTCCACTATTTTTTCCTTCAATTCGGTTGTAAGCGCGCTCATAAATAAGGGGATGAAGCCGCAAATTTAAGCTATTGGATGGAAATGTGTGAATAGTATGTTTCCCAGCCGAAGCATAGCGACCAATGGGCAATGCCGTGCCAAATACCCTCCTTGGGAGGGTCGATGCCGAGCTGGGTCTTCAAATAGTGCGGTATACTTTATCGGCATCGGGGTGGGTTGGAGTTATGGGAGGTTGGGTTTATTGCTCGGACAAATGCTTGCCGCATGTATCCATCAATACTACGAAGACCCACATCGACGCGCTTGGGATTCAGCCTTTTGTTATAAGCGACAAAGGTGCGCGTCGGTCCTCCCAAGAGGACATTTGGCAAGGCACTGCATACCCGCCAGTCTAACGGCTTGGAGAGGTTACCCTACGGTAGGATGGCTACCGTGGAACGGGTTGTAAAACCAGAAAGTATCGCCTACTGCAAAACCAACCAGCCGTCCGACCGCCATTACAGTTCCTGCTAATCCGCATAATGCCTTTAAACACAAAGGACACAAGAACAAGGCACGAAGAACACCAAGAAATGCTTGGTGACCTTTGTGTTTTTTTAACTTTGTGCCCTTTGTGTTTAAATCGCAATTGGTATTCCACCCGGTTTGCCATTCTGTAAGAACCTCCTAGCACCGTTGCGTTGAACTGGATGCACGTTGACTCTCCCACTGCCAGCATTGCCACACCCTACAAGCTTCATTGCATTGTTGCTAGGAGGTCCTTACAGGATGACGGAGGTTTTTGCGGTCTGACGGCTAAGGTGGGATGGGTGGTGAGCCTATATGCCTATGCTTTCGACTCAACCAGCCGTCCGACCGCTATCAAAACGCCGAATCACAAGAGACAAAACACACCCCTCCAACATAGCACCGCCATAGTGGTCGGACCGCTGCCCGAAACTCCATTACTCGGAAAGCACCACTTCACCACCCGAACAACCGAAGCGGTCGGACCACAACGAACTCCTCATCGTCTTTCCCAAAAATTCCATACCTTTGCGCCCTTGCCACAACTATTATGGGGGTTGAAAATACAAGCCATTCCTTGTTTCGGGAGTATCGGTGCTGCGTGCTGGTACCCACCTATAACAATGCCCAAACCTTGGCCGCGGTTATCGATAGCGTGCTGCAATATACCGACGATTTGGTAGTGGTTAACGATGGCTCCACCGATGCCACCGCCACCATTTTGGCCAACTACCCCAACATAATACAGGTAGTAACCCAGCCCACCAATATGGGCAAAGGGAAAGCCTTGCGCACGGGCTTCGCCTATGCCGTGGAAAAGGGCTACCGCTATGCCATAACCCTCGACAGCGACGGGCAGCACAAGGCCAGCGACATCCCTACGTTCCTCGAAAAACTAAAGGAGTGCCCCAACGCCATTATTGTGGGGGCACGCAATATGGGCCAAACCGATGTGCCGGGCACCAGCAGTTTCGGGCACAAGTTTTCCAACTTTTGGTACTTAGTGGAAACGGGCATCAACCTTCCCGATACCCAGTCGGGTTTCCGCCTCTACCCTATCGAAGCCCTAAAAAACTATACTTGGCTCACGCCGAAATACGAGTTCGAGATAGAAGTGATGGTAAGGGCGGCATGGGGCGGCATCGACGTTACGTGGGTGCCCATCGACGTGTATTACCCGCCCAAAGGCGAGCGCATCACGCACTTCCGCTTGTTTAAAGATTTTACCCGCATCAGCATCCTCAACACGTTTTTAGTGATACTGGCCATCCTCTACGGCCGCCCGGCCATGTTGTACTGGAACCTCAAAAAAAAAAGCACTAGGCGGTTTATCAACGACCACCTGATAAACAGCAACGAGCCGGACGGCAAACTGGCCGGGGCCATTGCCCTCGGGGTGTTTTTCGGCATTATGCCTATTTGGGGCTACCAATGGGCCGGGGCCTTGTTCACGGCACATTTGCTGCGGTTGAACAAACTCATCACTTATACGTTTACCAACATCAGCATCCCGCCCATGATACCGTTTATACTTTACGGCAGCGTAAAAATGGGCGAACTGGTGCTGGGCAACCCCGTAGACATTAACAACATCAACGACATTAGCTTTGCTGTAGTAAAGGCCCATCTGGTTCAGTATGTAGTGGGTAGCCTGCTATTGGGCGTTATTTTGGCCTTTTTGGCCGGGATGGTTTCCTATTTGCTAATCAAAACCTTCCGCAAAAAGGAATTGCTGCGGGAAAACGCTATTTGAGCCAAGGTATGGTAGCAGGTATCTTCTATTCAGTTTTTCAGTTTTTGGCGAAAAGCAAGCTGCGGTTTTTGCTGGCAGTAACGCTGTTGCTGGGGCCGATAACCTACTTCGCGCTGCAACTGCGCTTGGAAGAGGACATCAGCAAGATGATGCCCGACGATAAAAACATCGGTAAGCTGAACAACCTGCTGCAAAACTCGAAGTTTACCGATAGGTTGGTGTTCAACATCTACAATCCCGACACCGCCGCCGCTACCGACCCAGAGCGGTTGATAGCCTTTGCCGACCAACTGGTGGATTCGCTGCGCCAGCACCAACCCGACTTGATTAAAGAGATTGCCTACGAAGTGGAGCTGGATTCGATGGAAACCCTGACGGGTACCATTTATGACCATTTGCCTTTGTTTTTGGACGAGGCCGATTACGCCAAATTGGAAGCGCAGTTCACCGACTCGGCGATGGAGCGTATGGTGAACCGCAACTTCCGCACGCTGATGTCGCCCGCCAGCACCATGCTTAAAAAGAACGTGCTGAACGACCCGCTGGGCCTGATGCCGATGGGCCTGCAAAAGCTGCAACGCATGCAGGTGAGCGACGTGTACCAACTGTACAACGGCCGCATCCTGACCAAAGATGGCAAAAACCTCCTCTTTTTTGTGGTGCCCGCCCACCCCAGCGATGCCACGGGCGAGAACACCAAGCTCATAACGGCCATTGATGCTTATAGCGACAGCCTGAAAATACACGATAAGCTCTCGGTGGAATACTTTGGCCCTGCGGCCATTGCGGTAGCCAACGCGGGCCGCATGAAGCGCGATATACAGGTTACTTCTACCATTGCCACTATATTACTCATCATCGGCATTTACTATTTCTACCGTAGCAAGCGCATCTTCCTGCTCATCTTTATCCCGCTTACGGGCGGCGGGCTGTTTGCAATGGCGTTGATGTACCTCATCAAGGTAAAGATTTCAGCCATTGCCTTGGGCGTAACCTCGGTGTTGCTGGGCGTGGCCATCGATTACTCGTTGCACACCATTACGCACTTCAACAAGGTGCGCACCATGCGCCAGTTGATTTATGACATTACCAGCCCTATCATGACTTGCAGCCTTACCACGGCAGGCACCTTGCTGGGGCTGCTGTTCGTAAAGTCAGAAGCATTACGCGAGATGGGCATGTTTGCGGCTTTTAGCGTGATAGGCTCGGCGTTGTTTACCATCGTGTTTTTGCCCGTGTTGCTCAGTTGGGGCAAAAAGAACGAAAAACTGGAGCAAGACCCGCCGCCGCTCTTGAAACTGGAAAAGCTGCTGGAATACCCCTTCCACAAGCTGCGATGGCTCAACGGCGGCATCATCGCCCTGTTTGCCCTGTGCATCCTCTTTGCCCGCGAGCCAACGTTCGAGAGCGATATGGGCAACATCAACTACATGCCCGAGCACTTAAAGCATGCCGAAGACCATTTGGATGCCATCAACAACTACCGCCTGAAGAATATTTACCTCGTATCGGAAGGCAAGGATTTGGAGGATGCGCTGCGCATTAACGAACAAACGGAACAGGAGTTGCAACAGTTGCAACAGCAAAACACAGTGCAGCAATACAACAACGTGGCCGCCCTGCTGATGAGCCAACAATGCCAACACGAGAAAATTGCGCGCTGGAACGCCTTTTGGACAACCGACCGCAAGGCTTACGTGCAGGAAAAAATAACGCAATACAGCGTGGCATTGGGTTTTAGGGCAGAGGCATTTACGCCGTTTTACGAAACGTTGAACAAGACCTTCCAGCCCGTACCGCCTGAAACGCTGAAACCTATTACGGATTTGGTGCTCCGCGATTACATTTCCGAAGGGCCGAACGGGGTTACCATCGCCAGCTTGGTGCGGGTGGAAGAACCCGACAAACCCGCGGTTTATAGCCATTTCGAAGACCGGGAACAGGTGCTGGTGTTCGATAAACGCTATATTACCGACAAGTTGATAGGATTGATCAAAGAGGACTTTAACCTGTTGGTAAACCTATCGTTCTTTATTGTGCTAATGCTGCTGTGGCTGTTTTACGGCGATTTGCTGTTGGCCTTTATCGCCATCCAGCCGGTGGTAATCAGTTGGTATTTTACCTTGGGGCTGATGGCCTTGTTCGGCATCAAGTTCAACATTATCAACATCGTTATCTCCACGTTCCTCTACGGCGTGGGCGTGGATTACAGCGTGTTTATCATGCGCGGCCTGTTGCAAGATTACCGCGAGGGCATCAACCACCTGCCGTCGTACAAATCATCGGTAGTGGTGTCGGCCTTTACCACCATTGTGGGCGTAGGCGCCTTATTTTTTGCGGTACACCCCGCGCTGAAATCCATTGCGCTGTCGGTTACGTTTGGCAGCACGGCCATCATCGTGGTGTCGTTTACGCTGGTGCCGGCGGCGTTCAACTGGCTGGTGCGCAACCGCGACGGCTCGCCCCGCAAGGCCCCCATCACGCTCAAGGTTATTTTCGATACGTTTACGTTCTATCTGCTTTTGGCTATTGGCAGCACCGTTGCGCCTATCTTGGCATTGCTGATTTTCAGCATGGTCTTCGTGCCGATGAAGTGGCGCAAACTGGCGTTCCACTATGTTATATTTGCATGGGGAAGGTTGTATATCTTAGCTTTGTTCCAAGGTAAGTTCAAGGTAATCAACCAAGTGGGCGAGACCTTTCAAAAACCCGCCATCATCATCGCCAACCACTTATCGCTTATCGATACGCCCGTGATGCTGCGGCTGCATCCTAAGCTCGTTATCCTTACCAACGACTGGGTACGCCGCTCGCCGTTGTTCGGCATAGCCACTAGGCTGAGCGACATGTACTCCGTAAGCTCTGGCATCGATAAGATTTTGCCCCACCTGAAACGCTTGGTGGACGACGGCTACTCCATCGTGGTGTTCCCCGAAGGCACCCGCACGCCCGATGGAGCCGTACACCGTTTTCATAAAGGGGCTTTCTATATTGCCGAGCAGTTGCAACTGGACATTATCCCTACCTATATCCACGGCACCCGCTACGTGCTGGGCAAAGGCGACTTTTGGGGGCACGTATTGCCATCGTCCATGCAGATAAACAAGCGCATTGCCCCCGATGATACCCGCTTTGGCGAGAATTACACGGAACGCAGCAAGAACATCCGCAAGCATTACCAACGGGAGTTGCCGGGCTTTTTCCGCAAAGTGGAAGATGCGGCCTATTTGAGCCAATTGTTGCGCAAAAACTACCGCTACAAAGGTTTTGGTGTGGAGTGGCAGTTGTGGCGCACTTTGAGAAAGGAGAAAAACTTCCAACCCCTGCACCAATCGATTCCGCTAAATGCCAAAGTGGCCATAGTGGGCGCAGGGTATGGGTTTAGTGCCTATATGCTGCACTTCCTTTCGCCCGAAAGAACCATTGATGCCTTTGAGGCGGATGAGGAAAAACGACAAGTAGCCACACATGTCATAAACAAGAGCAATAATCTCAACTTCCTACCAATAGAAAGGATTAATGAAGCTGGAAAGTATGATGTGGTGGTTTGGGAAGAGACTTCGGCAGGAACACAAGAACAGGTTTGGAGTTTGGTTAATGACGGTGGGAAAGTGCTGAACAGACATGGTGAACCACAGCGGTTTCGCCACCCAAGCGAATAGAATGTTAGGCTCCTACGGAGCTATTAACTTACTTTTGCGGGATACTACAGATATTGGGTCCCGATGGGACTAGTGGAGTTATGTAAAACATAAATGCTAGCTCTCAAAAATACATGGGCAACTCCGTAGGAGTCCAAACATCTGTAGAAACAGCCGAGACTACGGTTCGGCTCCGTAGGAGCCAAACATTGGGGCACAACAATTATTTTTAACATAAACCCTTATCGCCAAAAAACATGGCAATACCGGCGGAGAGCAGATTTGATGTGGTGATAGTGGGCAGCGGCCTCGGCGGGCTCATGTGTGCCCGCATCCTCGGCATGCACGGCTATAAGGTGTGCGTACTGGAGAAGAACCGCCAGATTGGCGGCAACCTCCAAACATTTGCGCGCGACAAGGTTATTTTCGATACGGGGGTACACTACATCGGCAGCATGGACCCGGGCCAAACACTTTGCCAGTGCTTTAAATATGTAGGGATACTGGATAGTCTGAAGCTGAAGCGGATGGATGCCGATGCCTTCGACGTGGTGATGTTCGGCGATGAGGAGATACAATACCCGCATGGCATGGGGTATGACAACTTCCAACAAAACTTAGCCGCCATTTTCCCGGAGGAGGCCGAGAACATCCAACGGTACTGCGAAGCCTTGCAGCACATCTGCAAGCTATTCCCTGCGTATAACCTAAGTACCGAGCGCATGGATATGGTACTCAATCCCTACTTCGAAATCAGTGCCAAGGATTTTATCGCCAGCTTTACCGAAAACGAAAAACTGCGCCAAGTGCTGGGGGCCACCAACCTGCTTTATGCGGGACTGGAAGACCGTTCGCCCGCCTATATGCATGCTTTGGTAGTCAACTCTTACATAGAAAGCTCTTGGCGGTGCGTGAACGGCGGTTCGCAGATTGCGCTGGCCATGGTAAAAAAGATAAAGGAAAGCGGCGGCACGGTACACAAATATGCCGAGGCCAAGCAGTTTATCTTCGAGGGCGAGGATTTGATTGGGGTGGAATTGGCCTCGGGAGAAAAGGTGTACGGCACCCATTTTATTTCCAACATACACCCCACTGCCACATTGGATATTATAGGCCGTGGGCGCATGCGCAAATCATACGAAACCCGCATGGCCGATTTGGAAAATACCACCTCCCTGTTCTCCGTGCATGCCGTGCTGAAACCGGACAGTTTTCCGTACCTCAACAAAAACTATTACTGGCACCGCACCGGGGATAGTTGGGCCAGCATTCGTTACAATCCCGATACTTGGCCGGATAGCTATATGCTGCTCACGGCGGCACACTCCAAAAGCGAGCAGTTTGCCGACAGCATCACCATTATGGCCTATATGCACTTCGACGAGGTGGCGCAGTGGAAAGACACGTTCAATACCGTTACCTACGAGGATTTGCGCGACGAGGCGTATCAAGCTTTCAAGATAGCCAAAGCCGAACGGCTGCTGGATGTGGTGGAAGCGCGTTTCCCGAACCTACGGCAGCACATCCAAACCTATTACACCTCTACCCCACTCTCCTACCGCGACTACATCAACACGCCCGACGGCTCGGCCTACGGCGTGCTGCGCGACAAGGACCAACCCTTGAAAGCGTACATTTCGCCACGCACCAAAATAAAGAACCTCTACCTCACGGGCCAAAACCTGAACATGCACGGCGTATTGGGCGTATCTGTAGGAGCGATATTGACTTGCTCACAGTTTATCGACCCGGTACAGTTGATTGGGGATATACGGGAGGCGTGATTGTTAAACACAAGGAACACAAAGGAAAGCACAAAGGACACAAATTATACCATTTTGACTTTAAAACGAGCATTACGGTTTGAATGTTAGGCTCCTACGGAGCTGCCCATACATTCGTTTAAAGGTGCTACAGATGTTAGGTCCCTATGGGACTGGTAGACAAACTCCGTAGGAGTTCAACATCTGTAGAAAAGCCGAGAGAGAGATTGGTAGCTCCGTAGGAGCCCAACATTGCTTTTAATAAGGCTTTTAATGTCCAAATGGTATTATTGGTGCTTTTGTACTTAGTGCTCTTTGTGAAATCCTTAGTGTACTTAGTGTTTCAATTTCTTAACGTCTATTACATGATACTGGCGTTTTGGAAACGCGAAGTACGTTTCATCCTCATCAAAAAAAGACGAGGACGAGTAGGAACAATATCATTGGTATGATTCCCCATCCTGGCCGGTTCCATATAAAGCAACCACTTCCAATTTGGTTCTACTAAATCGATAGTAAACCTTCGTGCGTTTATTGATAATAAAATATCGTTGATTGAATGTTGGATGCCTTGGGAATAAATAGGGCATTTTGGCTGCTAACAACAAATGCCACTCAATTTTTTCTAAAACAGATTCTGCCGTATTGATTCCCCACTTCCGCACCAAATATCCGTAAAGCTCGCCAAACTCATCCAAGGCCCTTGGCGACCAGATAACCTTACGTCGTTTCATTGACGATACTTCTTGCGTACCCTTTCCATCGCTTCCTCATGAGGGATTCCTTCGCCCCTATCTAATTGAGCCTCCCCTTCCCTTACCATTAATATTTCATCCATAGTAGGCTCATGGTGGGCATAGGGAATGGGTTTGTTGGCCTCCAAAACCTCTTTCAACGCTTCCAACAAAAGGCCATCCTCCGTGTCGTTAATGAGCCGGAACAAATCCTGTCGTATCTTTTCTATTGCCATCATACTAAGGTAACGAATTTTCCCATCCCCAAATTCATTTCGAATGTGAGGGCGTAGTTATTTAAACACAAGGGACACAAAGAAAAGCACAAAGGACACAATTACTGATAATGTTTTACTTAGTGCTCTTTGTGAAATCCTTAGTGTACTTAGTGTTTCGATTTTTTAACGTCTATACCTGATACTGGCGTCTGGAGGCGCGAAGTACGTTTCATCCTCATCAAAAAAAGACGAGGACGAGTATCGCTCGAAGCA
>CAYYZT010000091.1:7521-10602 GCA_964476015.1 uncultured Chitinophaga sp. | reverse complement strand
TACCGCGCCACCACCACTTTATAGGTTTTGGTAGCCATAGCGGTACGCAACGTGAGCAGATAAACACCGTTTTCGATGCCGCTAACTTCCACGGTATGCCCCGTGGCAATCGTTTGGAAAACGTTTTTCCCGCCCATATCGGTAACGGTTATATACACCTCGCCACTATTGCCGGGCATGTTTACGGTAAATGCCCCCATGCTGGGGTTAGGGTATACCGATACGTTGGCCATGCCTATCTCATCCACGCCCACGCAAACGGTGGAGGAAATTACCAAGGCATCGCTGGCTTGGCAACCGTTGGCATCCGATACGGTAACGCCATAGCTGCCATCCGTTGCGATGATGGTTTGAGTATTCTCTCCACTGCTCCAGTTGTAGGAAACGAAGCCCAATCCGGCATCCAAAGCAAGGGTGCTGTCTTGGCAAACGGAGGTATCTCCGCCCAATTCAACCACTGGCAACGAATGCACGGTAAGGTTGAGGGTGCGAATGCTATCGCAGCCACCCACAGCCGTAAATGTGTCCACATAGGTGCCAGCTACAGTATATCCCTCAGCACTAAGCCCTTGGCAAATACTGTCGTTTATGGTGGTTTGTATTACACTGGTTACGGTGAGGATAAGCGTGCGGGTGCTGTCGCAGCCGTATTGGTCGGCAAACACATCGGTGTGCGTGCCTGCGGTGGTGTAGCCCTCGTAGCTGCTGCCTTGGCAAATGCTGCGGACAATTGTGGTTGTATTGAGTGGGCGGATGGTTAAATCCAGCACCCTCACGCTGTCGCAGCCCGCCGCCGAGGCAAACGTATCGCGATAAACGCCCGTGGCATTATAACCCAGATAGCTGCCACCAAAACATACAGAGGTATCTATGGTGCTGACGATAGTATTGGTAACGGTAAGGTTGAGCGTACGGATGCTGTCGCAGCCATGCTGGTCGGTAAACACATCCGTGTAGGTGCCGCCCGTGGTATAGCCCTCGTAGCTATCGCCCTGGCAGATGGTACGGTTGATGCTAGCCGTGTTTTGCGGCCTTATGGTAAGATTTAGCGTGCGAATGCTATCGCAGCCATTGGCGGCGGTAAAAGTATCCGTGTGCGTGCCCGCAACGCCGTAGCCCAAGTAACTATCGCCATAGCAGATGGTTTGGGCAACGGTATGCGTGGCTACCGGCAACACGGTAAGCACCAAGGTGCGCACACTGTCGCAGCCGTTGGCGCCCTGCAACACATCGGTAAACGTACCGTTGGTGCTATGGCCGCCAAGGCTCTCTCCGGCACAAATAGTGGCCGCTACGGTAGTGTGCACGGTATCGAGCACGGTAAGCTGCAATATTTTGATGGTATCGCAGCCAGCGGTGCCCGCCACGGTATCGCGGTAGGTGCCCGGCAAGGTGTGGCCTTGGTAGCTGGTGCCCTCGCAAATGGTTTGCGGGGTGGTGCGGGTAACGTAGCACAGGCCGTTGATGGCAATAGTTTTACTGGCCAAACAGCCGCCCGCGTTGGCAACTTCTACCCGTATGGTGGTATCGCCGTTTACGGTAAGGCTAAAGTTGGCAGTATTGCCAGCAAGCAAAGTAGTACCGCTGTACCAATTTACGGTATAGCCACTGCCCGCAATGTTAAAATTCAAGGTACTGCCGATGAGCGTATCAATAGTGCTCGGCAGGTTGATGCTGGGCGCGCCACAGCCAATTTTGGTAACATAGCCAGTGGTATAAGCGGTTTCCCCGGCAAAGTAGATGCTGGCATCGGGTGCCTCGCTGATGCCGAAATAACGCTCGGCGGTCATGGTGGTGGTGCTTTGCAACACCCCGGCCATATCATACTTGCGGAAGGCCTTGCCATAGATGGAATATACATATTGCCCGTCGTTGGAGGGCTTTACATCCAAGGCACTGTAGCCCGTGCCGGAACTGGTATGTACACTGGTAGTGTAGTTGATAACGGTGGCCCATTTGTTTACGCCCGTACTGTCGAATTTGGCCACAAAACCACGGCTATCGTTGCCAGTGCTGGTAATGCTGTTGCCGTCCAAGCTCACCGTTTTGTTGAACCGGCCCGTAATGTACAAGTTTGCCGTATCGTCGATGCTTATTTTGTAGCCGCTGATTTCCTGGTTGCCCGTGCCGCCGTACACTTTATTGAAAACGTTGGTGCCATCGGGCCTAAACTTGGCCACTAGTAGCCCGCGGTTGTATGATGCAGGAGAGGTAAAACCTGCAATATAGAAATTGCCCGCCGCATCGGCCACAATATCCTCAGGCTCGTTGGTGTAGTTAGAATAGATGGTGCGCGTGTACAGCACGTTGCCATCCTTATCGTACTTGCGCACATAGGTATATTGCATCTGTGTGTACAGCAAGTACACGTTTTCGGCATCGTCCACATACATATCCATTACCCAGTGGCTACTGGTATTGGTTATGTTACGGCTCCAGATACGGTTGCCGGCCGTATCATACTTTTCTACCAAGGCATAGTAATCCCAACCGGCATTGGCGTCTTGGCTGGCTATATACAGGTTGTTGCCCTTAACCGTAATATGCAGTGCATCGCCTGGGTTTACATCGGTAGCTATGGCTTTGGCCCATTTGGTATTGCCCTGCGCATCCAGCTTTAGCAGAAAGCCATCGCTGCTGGAGCCGCCATTAGCGTTGTTGGCGGTTATGCTATGGCCGTTGCCAAAATTAGCGGTGTTGCTAAACCCGCCCACCACGAAAATATCATTATTTGTATGTACGGCTGCATCGTAAGGATTTATGCGCCCCGTAGAATACATTTTATTCCACTCAACCGATTGTGCCATGCCGCCCACTATGGGCAACAGCAGCAGTAGTAACAGGTATATTTTGTTCATGGCCGCAAAGGTAACGGCCCTTGGGGCAGCCCTGCTAGCATTGGCAGGTATAAATTAAAAACGGATTCTTACATTTTAGCAGGATTACGGCATCGCAAAATTTCCGTGGGTTGGGGGCCAAACTATTTGGCTACCACTACTTTTTGCGTATACGCGTGTTGGCCGTCTTGCACCTTCAGCAGGTACATGCCTTGGGCCAAATCGTTTACGGTAATGCTTTGGC
>CAYYZT010000091.1:465-7511 GCA_964476015.1 uncultured Chitinophaga sp. | reverse complement strand
GTTCACTATGGCTTCAAACACCACTTTCCCGGCAAGGTCGGTAATGGTAAGCGAACCTACTCTTAGGGGCAAGGCAACGGTAAACGAGCCATTGTTGGGGTTGGGATAAACTTTAAGCAATGCTGCGCCTGCCTCGCTGATGCCCGTAACGCACTCCGTAATGCCGCCGCCGTTGGCGGTGTACACCACGCGGTTGTATGGGAAAGTAGCGACAACCACATCCTTATTGGCAGCAGAAATATGGAAGTTCTTTTTCGTATAATCGTATGCGGCATCTATCCCTTCCTCATATACCAAACACCACTCCTTGCCTCTATCAAGGCTTTTGTATATCTGCATATCATAAACCAGTTTACTGCCTTGGTAATAGCCGAAAACGCCCGCTATATAAGCAACATCGCCATCAACCAAAGCAATATCCTGCGCTATAAACCTGCTGGGGATGCCAATGGCCGGATACCAATCAAAACCGCCGTTGCGGGTAAAATAGACATCCTCGTCGCCGCCAAGGATACCATTGGCCCTGTCAAAGAATTTCACGCAATGGTACATCCCCGTGCTCGCTTGCTTCATGGTTTGCCAGCTTAATCCGCCATTGTTGGTGTAGAAAAGGTAGCCGTTTAGCCGTCTCCTGCCAGAGCCCCCAGCTACGTATCCCCTGGCCTCATCTACAAAAAATATTTCCTTTATAAACTCAAGCGTATCGGGCAAGGGTATATGGGTTTCATCAAACCTTTTTGAATGTTTATTGAAACGGTTTATATAGCTATATCCATTTATGATGCCCGAGTTTCCGGTATTGCCATACCCTTCCATGCCGCAAACAACTATACTATCGTTAATCGCGCAAATGCTGGTAAGATAATGGTTGTGCGCAATACTCCACTGGCCTATCAAAGTATCCCATTCGCCCGCAGTCTGAAAATCCTCAACAACGCCATAACTTAAAATATGTGAAGGATTTGCTGGGGAGCCAGTTATATAACGGTGCCCCACCAAAGCATGGAGTTTATTTCGGAAGTAGTTAAACTGGAAGAAGGTTCCTATCTGTACATTTCCTTGCAGCAGGGGGCTTTGGGATATATAACGTACTGAATCCCACGTTGCACCAGCGTTGATGGTTTTCAATATGCTTCGGCGAACGCTATATTCCCCCACGGCAGAATTGTGTGAATAGCCAACCAAATAACCCAAGCTATCATTAAGCATCAGCACATCGGTAGGCCGAAACCTATCGCCCCAAACGGTATCAATGGATACGCTTTGCCAATTTTGGCCATAACCCACACCCGCAACCGCCATCAAAATACAAACCCATAACCCTTTCATGCAATCGGATTTTGTTGAAAAGATAGCAAAAACATGCAATAGGTTGCAACTTTTCGGCCAAGCGGCCGCCAAGCTGTGTAACCACGCGGAACAAAGCAATCCTCCAAAAACGTTATCATTGCAAAACAATACCTCTCCCATGTCCTGCTCCAATCCTTTCGACCAACACCTGAAAGATGCCGCCAAGCGCGACGAGGACTTGCTGAAACGCACCCTGCCCGCGGATGAGCCACGGACAGACCAAGCTTTTATCGATAAAATGAAGCTGGAATTGGAAAAGCTGCGCATCAATCGCTCTCCATCTAAAGATGGAGGCAATTGATATTACCATTATGTCTCCATAATACGGTCGGTAAGTTAACGGAAACCCAAGCGGCCCGTGCCTTTTACCCGAACGGTATCGGTACCGGCATCCGCCCTCAACAATACATCGTAATTGAACTTAACGGTGCAGTACGGTAAGTGGGTGCCCGGCGAGGGGTTTTGGCTCACGATACCGTCAATGGAGGTAACTACAAAGCTGCTGTCGGTCTCCATTTGGTTGGTGCGCCAAAGGCGGCCATCGGCATCCGTATATTCCACTGTGTAGGCGTTTGCGTTGTGGGCGTTTGCATCGTGCATATACTGGTAGTGCTTGCCCAGTTTCATTAGTGAACATATATTGTTGGGTGATAGGGTGTACACCGTATCGGTGGCGGTAATGGAAGTATCGATAGCCGACGGCGGGGCCAGCACGGCAATGGTAACAGCTAATTTGCCATGATTGGTGACGTTGCTGTCTACCACTTGCTGCTCGTTTTTCAACAGAAAAACATAGCCGCCGTTAATCGGTATGTCGTGCATCTGTTGGCTGATGCCTGTTGGTTGCAGGCGCAGGTTGGAGCAAGGCGTGTCGGTAGCGAAGGCCCACTCCCCTGCCGTACCGTTCATCCAAAACTCGCGGGTTTCGGTGCAGGTATCATCCTGTTGCCGTACTTCTTCGTCCTTTTTGCACGAAACGAAGGCGATTGCGATAAGTAAAGCCCCTAGCAATAATGGGTTGCGCATGGTTGGTTTGGTTGGTTGAGATATTAAACCGCTTCGGGTGGTGTTTATTGTATCCTTCGCCAACAAATTATACCATTTGAACATTAAAAGCCGTATTAAAAAAGCAATGTTGGGCTCCTACGGAGCTACCAATCCCTCTCTCGGCTTTTCTACAGATGTTGAACTCCTACGGAGTTGTCTACCAGTCCCATAGGGACCCAACATCTGTAGCTCCTTTAAACAAATGTATTGGCAGCTCCGTAGGAGCCTAACATTCAAATCGTAATGGAAAGTACCAAGAACACAAAGAAATGTATCGGTCGGACGACTTAGGGGCCGTCTGGCCGAAACGGCCTCGGCGTTCAGACAGCTTTTCACTGTCCGACCGCTATACACCTATTCCACGGGTTGAAACCGTGGCAACTGATAATGGATATTATGTGGTATTTTGTAATGGTAATGCCAAATAACTAGGGAAGTGGCCTGACCGCCGCCCCCGTACGGGTACCATTCACCAAAAACCGATGTAGTCTGGATTCGAGAAGCGGTCCGGACACTCGGGTGGCGAGGTATGACAAGCTATAACAGTTTTAAACACAAAGAACCCTAAGCAAAGCACCAAGAACACAAAGAAATGCTAATGGTTGAGAGATACTCCTTTTATAAAACCAATTACCAACTCCCAAGCCTTGGCAGCATCCGGCTCGAAAATATCGTGCCCGGCATTGGGTACCGTTTGGACTTGCAAATGCGTGTTTGACGGCAACTTGTCCGGTTGTAGGCTCGATTTTTCTCCTTTTAGCAACAGTATGGGACATGTTGTTTCCCTAAATGTTTGGTCAAAACTTATGTCTTCCGAGTCCCTCGCTATGGCCTCAACCATATCGGGGCTCATACAAATGCTTTCGAGGCCCTGTATCTGCCCTACCCAATTCGTGCCTAGTTTGTAGTATCGTGGGATATAGTCGCCTATGATTAACCCTTTTACAAAAGCGTTCTCCCTAGCCATTTGGGTGGCAAACGTGGCACCCATCGAGGCCCCAAACACAAAGTATTGTTGGCCCGTATCTATTTGCCCCAGCAGATATTGGTATTGTTCGGCATAGCCGTATCTGGCATCATCGGGAAGGCTCCCGTCCCTACCCAGTTGGTGCAGCCCTATTACCTGCAACTCGTGGGGTGCCATTTTCAAAACCGCCGAATATTCTTCGAGCGAATTGATAAAGCCGGGTATAAATAGAAGTTTCATTTGCAAAAGGTTATAAAATACAAGGTAAGCGAAGTTAAAACCTAGAATACTCCGTTTATAAACCACATCACAGATTTAAACACATGGGATGGGACACCAAGAAAGGACACAAGGAACACGACGAATGCTTTGTGTTCTTTGTGAAAACCTTTGTGTACATCGTGTTTAAGTTTCTACAGATATTAAGGCACCTATGGGGTCGCATAGGAACCAAACATCTGTAACCCAGAAACCTCAGCACGAAAAGCAGGCACTCGTCCGCGCTTCCAGCGCGGATGCACTAACTGCGAGCTTCCAGCTCGCCCGCAACGCATCAAGAAACTACCGCAGCCAACTGCTGCTCGGCGTGGTCATGCCCATGATCGTGGTTGCAGCCGCCGCCTTCGTTTTTATAGGCTTGGCGCGGGGTGAGGCCCAACATTTTGAACATGTCCATGTCCTTCTTGAAATCGGGGTTGGGGGTGGTGAGCAGCGTTTCGCCGCTAAAGATGGAGTTGGCACCGGCCATAAAGCACAGGGCTTGGTCTTCGGTGCTCATCATTTCGCGGCCAGCGGAAAGGCGCACCATGGCGTTCGGCATCAGGATGCGGGCCGTGGCAATCATGCGCACCATTTCCCAAACCGAAACGCGGGGCTGCTCCGCCAGCGGGGTGCCTTCCACGGGCACCAAGGCGTTCACGGGCACGCTTTCGGGGTGTATGGGCAGGGTGGATAGGGTATAGAGCATGCCGATACGGTCTTGCTCTGTTTCGCCCATGCCGATGATGCCGCCGCTGCAAACACTGATGTTGGCCTTGTTTACGCTGCTGATGGTTTTGAGCCTATCGGCATAGGTGCGGGTGGAAATGATATCGTCGTAATACTCTTCGGAAGTATCCAAATTGTGGTTGTAGGCGTAGAGCCCCGCTTCCTTTAGCTTCTGGGCCTGTTGGTCGTTCAACATGCCAAGGGTGCAGCACACCTCCATGCCCAGTTCGCTCACCCCCTTCACCATGTCCAGCACCTTGTCGAAGTCGCGGTTTTCGCGCACCTCGCGCCAAGCGGCACCCATGCAAAAGCGTGTGGCACCGGCGTTTTTGGCCTTTTGGGCGGCATCCAACACCACTTGGGTATCCAGCAGCTTGTGCACTTTTACGCCCGTGTTGTAGCGGGCCGCTTGGGGGCAATAGGCGCAATCTTCGGGGCAGCCACCGGTTTTGATGGAGAGCAGGGTGCATACCTGTACCTCGCCGATAGCATGGTGCTCGCGGTGCACGGTGGCAGCGCGGTACATCAGTTCCAAAACGGGCGAATGATAAATTTCGCTAATCTCTTCAAAAGTCCAATCGTGCCTCGTGGTAGCCATGGTAAAAACGGGTTAGGGTTCCAAAAATACTAAAACGTGCCCAATGAAACCGCATTTGCCTCAAACTACCGCACAGATAGCTCAATTTGCGACATAATAGCTCAAAATTGCGGCATTTTACCGCAAAAATGTCTCAAAAAATAGCTCAAAATGTCGCAAAATGCCTCAAAAAGTTGCCAACCCACATGCCCAAAAGTACCAAAAGCACCCCGAACAAATTAGAGATAACCACATACAACAGGGCCGATTTTATGTCGCCATCCTGAAACCGTTGCGCCACCTCCAAACTGAACGAGGAAAAGGTGGTAAAACCGCCCAAAAAGCCCACGAACAGGAGGTTTTTAGTGGCATCGCTCAGTTGAGGCACATCCAACCACCCCCAAAGCAGGCCAATAACCATAGAGCCTAACATATTGACACTCAATGTACTTAAAGGCATCCCCAGCCATTGCTGCTTTCCCAGCCAAAGTACCGCGCCATAGCGACCCAATACACCTAAAGAGCCACCTGCCAATAACGATAAAACGTTGATAAACATAGGAGTTGAGTTACGAGTTTTGGGTTACGGGTTCCAAGTTACGGGTTGCAAGTTGCATCTTTCCAACAAAAAAACGCGCTACAAACAATTCATTTACAATTACTTACCTTCACACGTCAGTCAACCCGCAACTCGCAACCCGTAACTTGCAACCAAATTAAAAATATTCGCATAAATGTTGGCATAAAGCTTGGGCAAGACGGGCAAAGCACCTATTTTTACACCCGCTAAAGAAACTTGGATTAAATTTTAATATTTAGTTTACCATGAAAAATTCGCAAAATAAAGCGTTGTTTGAGAAGGCTATCAAAATAGCCCAGAGCGGAAATGATTTGACGGATGCCATACCGGTGTTGATGCAACTTCGCGAAGCCAGCAAAGAAGCCAACGACCCATTGGTAACCAAGGTATTACGCTTGGCCAGCCAACATATAGAAAACACGGGTACGTTCGACGTTGCCGAACATTTCGAAGAGGAGCCACTACCGGACGACATGAGCAACTTGGAGTACTTTCTACAACTGGTGGCCGATAGCGAGAACAAATTCAACCGTGAGGAACTGGCCCAGTTTAGGGATATATTGAACCAACTGGCCCAATAACACGCCATAACGACACTTTAAAGCCCTGCAACTTGCGTTGCGGGGCTTTCCGTTTTTAGGAAACCCAAACGATTTCAGCCCCCTTGACCAGTAAATCTATTGGACTATTTATCAACATTTTGGGCAAAAAACTGAATGTTTCCAATATTTTTTCCGCACCCAACATAACATTTCCTTCGATTATGCGTAAAGCAGGGTTAATATGTCTTGACGTATTAAAGAAATTATGGTAATTTAGCACATTGTTTTTGGGGAAATCTCTAAGAAAACATCTTAAGTAGATACTTGAAATCAAAATGGAGCAATTGCCGTAAAAGACATAATGCCGCCCAAATAAGGAATTCTCATACTACCACTATATGATAAAGAAAGCTTCGCATTATACCGCTAACGCTGATTATAAATTTTTATTGCTTGTTCCCATGTGGATATTATTTGCCTTGTTACCTTTCCATGCACAGGCACAACAATGCAATAATTTGATATATGAAACTTTTAGCAGAGGGGCTTTACCAGCAGGCTGGACACAAAATAGCATATCGGGATATAATGCCGGTAGTAGTGGTACCGGCGGCTATATTACTGTAAATGGCGCTGGAGACCATATAACTACGCCTTTGTTGTCCACCCCTGGCAACTTCACCGTATCATACTACAATTCCTCCACTTCTGGCACTTGGAGGCTTACTATCCAAGTTTCAACCAACGGAACCACTTGGACAAACATAGCAACAAACGTTTCGCTTACAGTAGCTGCGGCATGGAATACACTTACCTATGACTTATCAGCCTATAGTAACATATACGTAAGAGTACTAGATGCTCGTGCAAGTGGCACTACTGGTAGATTTTTAACCAATATATTAATTACTGACAGAACCAATACCACTATTACCCTCTGCAATAATAATGATGTAACAATTCCTTGTGGCTCTACTTACAACTTTTATGATTTTG
>CAYYZT010000091.1:0-455 GCA_964476015.1 uncultured Chitinophaga sp. | reverse complement strand
TGGGCGATGAGTTCGGCGTAGCCTCCGGTGGCGATGATTTTGGGGGATTGGGTGACTATTTTAATGCAAACGGCACCAACCAAGTAACCATTTATCCGTCAGCAGCGGGAAGCAAAATACAAGTTAATTTTTCTGATTTTGTTACGGAGGGTTCTACTTGTGCCCAAGATTTTGACTGGTTGCGAATTTACGATGGCAATAGCATCAGTGCCCCTGCGCTACACCCTGGCTGTGGAGCTAATCCCGGCTACAGGAATACGGGAGCACCGATGGCCACACCCCTTACAGTAACCTCCACTGCGGCAGACGGCTCTTTAACATTTGTTTTCAAAGCAGATGCTGGAACTGTAGCTGCGGGTTTTGCGGCTACGGTTATTTGCCTTGCTCCATGTACAGGCACCCCTACCGCCCCGTCAGCATCCATTAGTTCATCAAGCGGCACGGCGGGTACCGCA
>CAYYZT010000090.1:9257-10643 GCA_964476015.1 uncultured Chitinophaga sp. | reverse complement strand
CGAGAACCCGAAGACGAGCCTCCCCGACCCGGAGGCCACGAAGGCCCTGCCCAATATGAAGGTTTGCAGGAGGTGCTGGCACTGGACGGCGTGAGCATCCACCTATACGGAAAACAAAAAACCAAGCCTTTCCGCAAGATGGGCCATGTAACCATAACCGACCCTGACCTGCAAACCGCCCGCCAACGGGCCAAGCAGGTGAAGGCCACCTTAAAAGTTGTATCATGAGCCAACCTACCGTGGGCATTATTATGGGTAGCCAGAGCGACCTGCCCGTGATGCAGGAAGCTGCCGAGGTACTTACCGAACTGGGCGTAAGCTTCGAACTCACTATTATATCAGCCCACCGCACGCCAGAGCGTATGCTGGAGTATGCCCAATCAGCCCGCGAACGGGGCCTGAAAGTGATTGTGGCCGGTGCCGGCGGTGCCGCCCACTTGCCCGGCATGGTGGCCTCGCTTACCACGCTGCCAGTGGTGGGCGTGCCCGTAAAATCGAGCAACAGCATCGATGGTTGGGATTCCATACTTTCCATCCTGCAAATGCCCGCCGGTATACCCGTGGCTACGGTAGCGCTCAATGGTGGCCGCAATGCGGGCATCTTGGCCGCTTCCATAGTAAGTACCTTTGATGCAGCCGTAGCGGCCAACCTCGGCCTCTTCAAAATACAGTTGAAGGACAAGGTGATGAAGCAAGTGGAAGAGGTGAATGAGCAGTATCCTAGCTGAATATAGCAAAGCGTGGCGTCTGGAGACGCTTTGTCCGTTTCATCCTCGTCTATAGACGAGGACGAGTTGGCAAGTTTGGAAAATAGTCGACAGTCCACGGTCCACAGATATTGCGATTAAACACAAGAACCTTAAATCCACCTGCAACTTCAGTAATTCAACTCGCAACCCGTAACTCGTAACCCGCAACTAAATATCATCAGCCCCTCCACCCAATATCTAGTAATAGGCCAAGGTATCGGCGGTACGTTGGTGAGCTACTTTTTGTATAAAGCGGGAGTGGATTTCATAGTCATCGACCCTGCTTTGCCCGTGAACGCCTCGCGTGTGGCGGGGGGCATTGTCAACCCCGTTACGGGTAAGCGCGTTACCCAAACTTGGCGAGTGGATGAATTGCATCCCTTCGCACTCCAAATTTACCGTGAAATAGAGACTTTGCTGGGCCTAGATTTGGTGCGCGAAACCCGTATCCACCGCTACCACAGCAATCCGGAGGATGTGGAGAAGCTTAAGGAGCAGCAAAAAGCGCAGGAGTGGTTTACCGATTACATCCAACCCCTGCAAGTAAACGAACCGGCCATCAACAATAC
The DNA here is from genome assembly GCA_964476015.1 of uncultured Chitinophaga sp. Classification (GTDB taxonomy): domain Bacteria; phylum Bacteroidota; class Bacteroidia; order Chitinophagales; family CAIOSU01; genus CAIOSU01. The sequence goes on along the minus strand of CAYYZT010000090.1, from coordinate 9,325 downwards.
CTTGGGCGGGTTTACCATAAAAAATGCCCTTAAAGTTAATGGCCAAGCATTAATGGACGGTTGGCGGG
>CAYYZT010000090.1:7203-9247 GCA_964476015.1 uncultured Chitinophaga sp. | reverse complement strand
GGAGTTTTTAAAGAAAAATAACCGCTTTATAACGGTCACTTTTGACCATTCCCAATTGGAGTTGTTGCCCGATGGCATTCGTTATCAAGGCATCTTTGCAAAAGGAGTCATTTTCTGCGAGGGATGGGGCGTACAGCAAAACCCATGGTTCCAAAACCTGCCCTTCAATGCCGCCAAAGGAGAGGCTTTGACCGTGCGCATTAAAGGGTTGTTGCCGGGCGAAACGTTTTTGAAAGGTGTGTTTATGGTGCCGTTGGGCGATGATTTGTACTACATCGGCAGTACTAACGAATGGGTGTTTGCTGACAATGCACCCTCCCAATCAAAACGCGACGAGCTGGAACGGAAACTGCAAAAAGCCCTAAAACTGCCATACGAAGTGGTGGGGCACCAAGCCGCCGTTCGGCCAGCCGTGAAAGATAGGCGGCCCCTGATTGGTCAGCACCCGAAGCACCCACAGCTCTGGCTGTTCAACGGGTTGGGCACGAAAGGATATTCCTTAAGCCCATTTTTTGCGAAACAGTTGGTGGAAGTACTGTTGGGAAAGGGAAGCATGGAAGCAGAGGTAGATGTAAAAAGAGCTAAAAACTCATAACTCGTAACCCCAAATAGAAACAGGCACTACCGCAGCGTGCGTAGTGCCTGTGCTAAACCACTTGTGGTACGGCGACTTTAAAGTAGCCGCAACTTTGCCCCTTGTATCGTACCGTGGCGTTTTTAGCCCTTTATATTCACGAAGCTATATTTTCATTTTGGATATAGATAGCATGGATTGACAGGCGTGTCGTTTGATTCAATAAGTGTGCAACACACCATAACCCCTATACAAATAACGATTACTTATCCAATGCTCTTAGGTTAATACCGCTTCACTTGCTGCATTTTAACTTATCTTTACCCGCAATAACTTTTAACACCCAATATTTTAGATGCCCATAGAGTTTAAAGATCTCGGATTTCACGAGAGCCTAATGGAAAGCCTGGATGCAATGGGCTTTAGCAAGGCCACCCCGATACAGGAACAGGCCATACCGGAAATACTTGCCGGAAAAGACATTATCGGTTGCGCGCAAACAGGTACCGGAAAAACCGCCGCCTTTTTGCTGCCCGTAATCGACTACCTCATTAAAAACCCTTCTACCAGCGGCAGCGTACGCGCCATGGTAATAGTGCCCACCCGTGAGCTGGCCATACAGATTGACCAGCAAATGGAAGGCTTTTCCTACTTTGTGGGCCTCAGCTCGCTGGCCGTATACGGCGGCGGCGATTCGCAAAACTGGGACCAACAGCGCAGGGCCTTGGAGCAAGGGGCTGATTTAATTATTGCCACCCCGGGCCGCCTCATAGCACATATAGCAATGGGGTATGTAAAGCTGGATGCTACCGAATTTTTGATATTGGACGAAGCCGACCGTATGTTGGACATGGGTTTTTACGACGACCTCATGTCCATCATCAACAAGCTGCCGCCCAAGCGCCAAAACCTCATGTTCTCGGCCACCATGCCGCCCAAAATACGGGAGCTTACCAAAAAAATACTCAACGAGCCTACGCAGATAAACTTGGCACTTAGTAAGCCCGCCGAAGGCGTGTTGCAAAGTGCCTACATGGTGTACGATACGCAGAAGTTGCCGCTTATCAAGCATTTATTGAAGGGCAAGGATATACCGAGCATCATCATCTTCTGCTCGCGCAAACATACCGTAAGGGACATTAACCGCGAGCTGCAAAGAGCGGGTTTCCAGTCGCGCGCTATCAGTTCCGATTTGGAGCAAAACGAGCGCGAAGAGGTATTGTTGGCTTTCCGCAACCGCAAATTGCAAATATTGGTAGCTACGGATGTGCTGTCGCGCGGTATCGACATCAAAGACATTAACCTGGTTATAAACTACGACGTGCCCGGCGATGCCGAGGATTACGTGCACCGCGTAGGCCGCACGGCCCGTGCTTCCACCACGGGTGTGGCCATTACACTCATCAACGAAATGGATATGCGCCGCTTTGGCGATATTGAACGCTTGATTGAGCGTGAAATCACCAAATC
>CAYYZT010000090.1:0-7193 GCA_964476015.1 uncultured Chitinophaga sp. | reverse complement strand
GCAGGCCCGGCGGTGGAAACCGCTCTTCGGGTGGCAATCGCCCCCACGGTGGAGGCAACAGGCCCAGCGGTGGGCACGGCGGTGGCAACCGCCCCCAAGGCCAAGCATCGCAAGGTGAGAGACCTAAAGACGGCGAAGGCCAAAACCGTAATCGCAACCGAAACAGGAACCGCAACCGCGGAGGCGGGGGAGAAAACCGCCCAAGGCCGGAGGGTGGCACCCCTACCCCAAGTGCAACTGAATGAGCCAAAGACAACCCAATCTGTTTTGGCCCATTGCCTTACCTATATGGTGTGGTTTTTTGGCCTTTGCTGGGTATATGTTAGGCAACAAATTGTTAGTGGGCCTCTTTGTCATTCTTTTCTTCATAAGCATAGCTTATGGTGTTAATCAATACCGTTTGTGGTGGCGGAAAAAAAGCAGTGGTAAAAAGGAAAGTGTGATGCCATACGAGGACCAAAATTGCGATGAGTTTTTTCGCGCGGATTGGGATGGAACACCCTAAAAAACATAGCGGCCAAGGAGGGGGTCCAAGGCCGCTACGCAAACACACAACTAACTAACCAACTATATAGATAACGCCGTTATCAGGGTTTTAGCTCCCATCGGCGGATTTTTTTTACATGCCGAACGCATAGTAAAACGTACCCGGAAAATCAGGGTAAATTCCCTCTACCATTACCCCGCCTTTCTTATTCTTTAGTATCTCCATCAGTTTCTTTTGGGAAGTAACTGGCTGGCGATCGATGTGGGTAATCACGAAGCCATCGCGCATATCGGTGTACTTGCGTATGGCCCCGTCGCCAATGCGTTTTACTTTCACGCCCGCCCTAATGCCCATTTCGCGTTTCTCGCTATCGTTCAGCTCTTCAAATGTTACACCCAGCAGGTCGCTCACTTCCAAGTTACCCTTACTCAACAGCTCTAAACCCATGTTTTTATTCTTCAAGGTTACGGTAGTGCTGCTCAGCTTTCCGGTGCGGTAGTACTCCATTTTCAGTTTGTCGCCGGGGTTGTATTGGGCCACGGTTTCCTGCAAATGGGCGGTGGTGATAATGGCCTTGCCATTAATGGAGCGTATCACGTCGCCGGGCTTCAATCCCGCATCGGCGGCTGCGCTGCCTTCCAATACCTCGTTGATATATACCCCATCCGGGTCAGGCAATTTTAGGTTTTTCATCTGCTCCACATCCACATTGCGAATGGTAACTCCTAAGAAACCGCGCTGCACTAAGCCATATTCTTTTAAGTCGTTTACTACCTTGCGCACCAAGTTGGTGGGCACTGCAAACGAATAGCCCGCAAACGTGCCCGTAGGCGAAGCGATAGCCGTGTTTACGCCAATCAGCTCACCATTAAGGTTTACCAACGCACCGCCGCTGTTACCAGGGTTTACGGCCGCATCAGTCTGTATAAACGATTCAATGGCGGCATTATCGTCCAATATATTGATGCTGCGGCCCTTGGCACTCACGATGCCCGCCGTAACCGTCGATTCTAGGTTAAACGGGTTGCCCACCGCCAATACCCACTGGCCCACTAGTACCGAATCGGAATTAGCAAAGGGCACGAAGGAAAGATTCTCGCCATCAATCTTTAGCAGGGCAATATCCGTAGAGGGGTCGGAGCCAACTACTTTGGCAATGTATTTCCGTTTGTTGTTCAGCACCACCTCAATTTGGCTAGAGCCGCTTATTACGTGATTATTCGTTACAATATAGCCATCCGGCGAAATGATTACCCCAGAGCCGGAAGCTACCCTTGGCTGGGGCGTAGAGGGGCCGCCATGAAAGAAATCAAAAGGACTGAAGTAACGCTGGCCCTCTTTAGCCGATGAGGTAGAAGTAACGTGTACCACGCCCGGCGTACTTATTTTGGCCGCATAGGTAAAATCAAGCCCGGCCGCTACGGGGGCAGGAGAGGCATAGCTCTCATTGAAATTAGTATATCTTATAGGCTGCTCGGCTTGTATGATAATGCTCTCGGCCACTGGTTTTTCCTCCAGTGCTTTATATCCTCCAATTGCGGCCACCGCGCTCAGCACGGAAACCGTTATAATGGTCAGTAAGGGTCGGGTATTCATAGCTCTCTCTTTTTCATCCGTTTCTTGCTGTAACAAATTTGGTGCCGTGGCAAGAAACATACACAGGTAAAACCGAATGAGCCCCTATTTTATTTTAGCAACGCAACGCATATTGACATATCTTTACACTCCTTAACAGATTTTAACGAAAGGCTTGATTTACAGGCGACAACGTGGCATGGAACTGACATTTTTTAAGTATCAAGGGGCAGGAAACGACTTTATTATGGTGGACAACCGTAACGGTGCTTTTGCCGGAACGGAATACGCATTGTTCGAACAACTTTGCCACAGACGGTTCGGTATAGGGGCAGATGGTTTGATATTGCTGCAATATAAAGAAGGGTACGATTTCGAAATGAAATACTACAATGCCGACGGCCACGAGAGCACGATGTGTGGAAACGGTGGCAGATGTGTGGTGATGTTTGCCAAGCAGCTAGGTATCATTACCAAAAAAACTACTTTCTTGGCCATAGACGGCGACCACCAGGCAGCAATATTAGCCGATGGAAACGTACGCTTGCAAATGACGGACGTGCCCCAAGTAAAGCCCGACCAAGCGGCGTATGTGCTCAACACGGGCTCCCCGCACTATGTGCAGCAAGTGAGCAATGTAAAGGAGGTAGATGTGGCCGAGCGCGGCGCGGCTATTCGCTACTCCACCAAGTATAAAAAGGACGGCATCAACGTAAACTTTATGGAGCTGGCTGGCGAAAACCGCATCAAAGTACGTACCTATGAGCGGGGCGTGGAGGCCGAAACGTATGCCTGTGGCACAGGGGTAACCGCTTGCGCTATTGTGGCTTCCAGAATACTGGGTGGCCGCGACGGGCAATATAACTATGCAGTGGAAACCCTTGGCGGAGAGTTGGCGGTATCATTCGAATGGCAAGAAAAAGGAGCCCACAACGTATGGCTCACGGGACCGGCGGTACTGGTTTATAGCGGCAGTATAGCAATAGAGCTTTAAACTATTCCTCCTCAATCAGCCCCAATCGTCTTCTTTGGTGGTAATCGCGGATAAGGTAGGCATACCAAAGAATGCCGAAGATGTACATAGTGGCAGTAATGAAAAAGATAGAAGCATATTGTAGGCCGCTTTCGCGCAGGATGCGGAAGATTTGCGAGCTGAACCACCAACTACCCGACCATATAGCCGAGTTGAGCGCGCTCACCAATTCTTGGTTGCGCTTGCCCACATAGTTTAGGGTAAGCTCGCTGGTCATGGGGCCGGCCACATTCATCAGCGGTTGGCGGATGATAAAGAAGGTAATGGCCAACAACGGCGCAAACCACAAATGGCTATAATACTCCGTAGTAGCCATCAGTATCAAAAACAAAACCGCCAACGCCTGTATGAGCACTATGGCCACTTTGTAGCCATACCTATCCTTTACCTCGGGCACGAACAACGTACCGATAACTACCAATCCAAAACTCAAAGCACCGATAAGCGAAAACGTGGCCCCGTCCATGCCATGCACATTTAGAAAGAAGAGGTTGACAAACGGAATGGTAAACCCCGCCCCCGTGGAAATAATAATGGTAGGCACTATCACGCGGCCTATCAAAGTCCAGTCGTACTGTCCGCCGATGTTGAGGTTGGTTTGCTTTTCGCCGATTTTCTCTTCCAGCCGTATGCGGTTGATGAAATACACGCCCGCAAAACCAAGCAAAGCAAACAGTATCAGCAAATCGCGCACGGGAAACCAGTCAGGAAAACTATTGCTGAGCACGTAGCTAGAAGTGCCACAAATAAAGATGGCCAAGCTCATCATCATAAAAGATAGTGCAATAGCTGGCGAGTGCTGCTCTTTAGGGCTATTGAGTATGATGTAAGGCACACTGGTAACTTGTATGAGCGTAAACGAAATGCCCCACAGCACAAAGCCCAAATAAATAAGCGGGCTTAGCCCCGAACCCGCTGCCCAAATAATAAACAAAGCGATGGCTGGCGAAGAAACCGCTGCCGCCATAAAATAGGGTTTCAGCTTACGCCCACGGATAAAAATGCCAAACGGCACCGCAAACACCATGATGGCTGGGAAACGCCAACTGGTGAAATCCGCGATTTGGTAATCCTCGTAGCCTTGAAGATCGAGATAGAAGTTGATGAGCAGCGTAAAACTGGCATTAACCAACTGCACAAAAAACAACCCCGTAAGCAGCAGCTTCACAGAAGTGTTTAACTGTACGTATTTGCCAAGGATGCGTTTCATTTATTTTTCTAGACACAAGATATGAGACACAAGACTTTCCTTTCCATGGACCATCGACCGTGGACCGTCGACTAATAATACTGCCCCCTCCATACCATGTTCAACCTTACGCCCAAGCCTACGTAGGCTTGGCTGCCATCATAGCGTGCCAGGGCAGAGTTGCTGGCACGGAACATTACGTTTAGGTCAACAAACAAGTTGTGGCGGGCTTGGTAGCTCAACAGCAAATCGAACAATGCTACCCGTTGGCTTATCCCTTGCCCAACCCTGTTGCCAAATTCCCGTTCCACGGCAAGGGCACCCGTATCGTCCACGTTAGGGGTAAAGATATTGCCGCCCCAGTTTTGCCCAGTGCTGTCGATGCCTTTTTGGTAATAGATGGCCGTAAGTTGCGCCGTAAGTTCGGGTATCAATTGATAGCGGGCAATGGCAATGATTTCCCAGAAGTTGGCCCCAAGCGGGTGCGCCAATGGTTGGTTGTAGTGTGTGTAGCTGGTGCTTAAAGTATTGTGGGTGTAGGTATAAGGCCGCACCATATTGAATTCGCCCTGCAAATCGAGATTGGGCACGTTGAAGGCATCGATGTACTTCAAGCCGGTTTGTACACTATACTTAGTGGCCCACCAACCGTTGAACTGCGTTATCTGCCCGAAGTTAAACTCATCCAGCACAAACTGGCCATAGAGCTGCAACCTGCGGGCAATGTTTGCCTTGAAATCAATACCTATCAAAGCATTATCGGCACTGCCGAGGCTTTGCTCAATGGCGCGATAAAAGATAATCGGGTTGAGGTATTGCAGTTCGTAGCCATGGTCGCGCTCGAAAATAACGCCCTCGAATGCCCCTATATCCAACCAGTGCGAAATATGGAAGTTGAGGTGGTGGAAGGCACCGTATTTTTTAGGCAACTGTTGGTCCAAGCCACGACGGTAGGTGCCCGTCATTTCGGTAAAGAGGTTGGTATAGCTGATGCGCCAAATGGTGGTTTGCAGCTTGAGGAAGAACATATTGTTGGCATAATCGCTCAAAAACAAGGAGCGGTAGCCATTGCCCCAAAAATGCTTGTCGTGCCCGAACTGGATGTCTATATGGTTGAGCACATTGAAGTTGATGTAGCCACGGGCCGAAAAATGGTCGATACCTGTTTGCCTATAATCTTTCCAATAGCCATCACCGGGTATGGCTTGGTCGTCGGCAATGCGACGGCGCACGTACTCCATGCCGCGAAACTGGTTTTCGGTGAGGTAGGTATAGAAACTCAATCGCTTTTTGATGCTGCCCCGTATTTCGGCCCCGCGCGTGTTTTTAAAAACCAGTTCATTATCATCAGCCCCAAACTCTTTGCCCAGCTCAAATTGCAGCACGGGGTTCACCTTTACCACAAACCCTTTTGCATCCACCCCTAAAAACGTGGCCGGGTCGCGGTAAAATACTTTCCAAAACGGGCGCACGCTCTTTATTACGGTATCCTCCAGCCACTCGTTGCTGTCCCACATCATGTTGCGCACGTTGTATTGGTCGCGCTTGTTGAGTTGGATATTATTGTCCTGCAACGTATCGGGCAGGTTGGCCACCGTTACGCGCTTATATGGCTTGATGCCCGTGTGTACGATGGGCAATATTTTGCCGTACTTAATGTTGAGCCTATCCACATTGTGGTAGCTAAAGTGGTTGAGCGGCACATATTGCGATTGGGCCCACGCGCCCACAGTACAGCACAGGCAAAAAAACAGCAACGGTAACAGGCGCATAGCGGCGATGGTTTGTTGGTGTAAAGGTAGGAATTAGGTGGTAGATGATAGATGGGAGATGAAAGATGATAGATGATAGATAGGAAATAATCTAGACTCTTACTACGCCCCAACGGGGCATTATATCTTAGCCCGGGGCAACGCCCTCGGTATGATAAGGAAAATAAAAAGACCGGGCTAGCGGGCCCGGTCTTAAATGAAAACCAACTGCGTTCGGTTGCGTTACCGAAGTTTCTTATAGCTCTTGGTGGTAATAACTACTATGCCACCCGTAGCATCGCCATACTTGGCGGGTATTCCTCCTGAATAGATGGCCATATCCTCGATAGAGTTGCGTACCACCCCCGGTTCGCCCATAATTTTCACCCCGTCGATAATATACAGCGTTCCTTCGGGCCGTGCGCCACGGAACTGGATGGGGTCGCCGTAATCTTCTTGGTATACGTTGGAGGTAATGGCAATTGCATCCAAGGGTGCCAAGGGAATCTTCTCCAACTCTTTGTAGGTAATGATGGCCACGTTGCCTGTGGTGCCTGGGGTAACAAGGTCTTTCGGATGTTTTACATCATAAACGATAACCCCCTCCAGCATTAAATCATTTAGGGCTACATTCATGATCCTTGTTTGCCCGTCAACGAACGAGATGCCCTTGATTAGCTGCCCGGTAAAGCCCGTGGAGCTGATGCGCAGATCATAAGTGCCGTTTTCGATAGGTTTGATGACGTAATACCCATTCACATCGGTCACGGTGCGGTAGATGCCCTTACTGTCTATCTCTACCGTTACATAAGCCCCCACAATAGGTTCGCCAGTGGTGGTTTGCGTTATCCTGCCGTTGAGTTCGCCGTTGCCAGCCAAGGCCACCTGGGCCGTGAGCAGCAACAATGTTAAAATGCCCGTTATTTTCATAGTACTGGTTTTTAAGTATAACAACACGGTGGGGTAACAAGTTTGGGTTTAGTTTATCGGTACATTGGTATATCGGTTAAAATTGGCGTCATTGCGAGGGTCGAAATGGTGTAAGTGTTTTGGTGCTGAACTTTAATGACCCGAAGCAATCCCCTTACGATAGGAGATGAAGTATCAACCGCTGCGGTTGGTTGACACCATTCTCCGCAGCAAGGGGGTTGCTTCGGG
>CAYYZT010000089.1:4327-10657 GCA_964476015.1 uncultured Chitinophaga sp. | reverse complement strand
ACCAGTTCGTACTCCAGTTTTTTGAAGGGTAGCAGGTGGTTGTACAGCGCGAGGCCCACCATGGTTTTGTCGTAGTTGTTCCAAGCGATGACGGGCACAAAGAAGAGCTGGTTTTTATAAGGATTGTCCAGCGAGCCGAGGAAGCGGAAAGCCACAGGCTCCGTTTTACGCATCAGGCCGCGGTTGCGGTAGGTATCGTTTTCACGGTTGAACTCCGGCAGGGCCATGCCGGCATCAATGCGGAAACTGTAGTATTCGCCCATAGGGAAAAGCACCGTGGTATCTTTGGCCGTGCCGTTGTACCACACGGTGCGCACCACTTTGCCGTCAAAATCGAGTGCGCTGATGGGATAGGGCACGTTGAGACCTCCCTTGTTGGCCACGTTTATCTCGTAAAACTGCACGTAATCCGGGTGCTTGCGGGCCTTGGTAATGGCGTAATCGAGCCGTCCATCGGTATTGATTACACTATCAAAAAACCAGCCCAAATTTTTGCCTGTGCTGCTTTCCAGCACCTGCCGTAAATCTTCGGGTTGCGGGTGTTTGAATTTCCATTCGTTGAAATAGCGGTGCATCGCCGCATCAAACACGCTATCGCCCAAATAGCTGCGCAGGTATCCTGTGGCCACGGCCCCTTTGGCATATACAATGGCCCCGTAGTTGGTACTTGTAAACTCCTCGCTGGGCAGGCCGAGTGCTTGGTCTTTGTTTTGGGTAGCGGTATATAGATATAAGAACTGGTTCTGGTAGCTGCGTTTGGCCCAATCCAGCCCCAGTATTTTGTTCAGTGGCCCGTCCAGCAGCTTTTTGGTGGGGTGGTTTGTTTGGTAGTACAGGTCTTCGTAAAAAGAGTTGATACCCTCGTCCATCCACGGGTAGCGGCGTTCGTTGCTGCCGAGTATGCCGTAGAGCCAAAAGTGCCCCACTTCGTGCACGATGATGTTTTCCAGCATGCTTTTGTTCGGTGCTTCGCCTATGATAGTGATGGTGGGATACTCCATGCCGCCGCCCGCGCTTAGCGCACCTTCTACGGCGGTGGCGGTTTTGTAGGGGTAATCGCCCAAATACTTGCTATAGTGCTCAATGGCCTTTGCGGTATAGCGGGCACCGCTTTGCCACGTATCCTTTTTGGTACTGGTATACAGGGCCCAGCACGTTACTTTTTGGCCGTTGGGCAGGGCAGCTTCGTCTTTCTTTATACTGAACCGTTTATCGGCGAACCAAGCGAAGTCGTGGGCATTTTCCAGCCGATAGTGTAAGGTTTTGGTTTGTTTCGATGATTCGGGGAAGCCTTCTTTCAGCCAAGGCTTGAGGTGCCCGTTTACGAAAGAATCCATCCAAAGCGTCTCGCTCTCGGTGAGCAAATCGCCAGATGCGCCCACCACATAGTTGGCGGGCAAGGTAATGGTTACGTTAAACGTGCCGAACTCGCTGTAAAACTCGCCTTGGTCCAAATACGGCATCGGGTGCCATCCGTCCTTATCGTACACCGCAGGTTTAGGATACCATTGGGTTATCTGGTAGCTTTGGTCCACGTGCCCCAAGCGGCTATACGACTTCGGTATCTTTACATGGAAAGGCGTATTGATGGTGATTTTACCGCCCGGCAGCAGGGGTTTGTTCAGCTTCAGTATGCCGTAATCGATGTGGGTGCTATCGGGAATAAAAGCTGCGGAGACATTATCTACCTTAAAATCCAGCCCGTCTATATATCCTTGGTCTTGTTTTTTGCTGAAATGGAAATCCGTGTCCCCATTCTCCACCTGCTGCTTGGCAAATGCCGTATGGATATTTTTATATGCGTTGGGCCAAAGGTGCAGAAACAAGTGGTGGAGCGTATCAGGCGAGTTGTTCACATACTCCATGCTGATAACTCCCTGTAATTCATGCTTGTTATCATCCAAACTGACCGCTATATTGTAGTTAACTTCCTGTTGCCAGTAGGTACTTTGGGCAAACGTGAACGGAACATATGCCAGAATGGTTATGAGGATGCAGAAAAACTTGACAAGCGTACCGGATTTGCCCATATTGCAGCTTATAATGGTTAACAGGGAGCTAAAATAACCAAAAGACCTTAATTGGTTTTTGTCGCCTATGAACAGTACCTTTGTTGACGCATCCCAAAACAAACGGCCTATGTACGAAAGGGAATTTGAGGAACATGAAAGGGAGGATGTAGCCGAACTGATCGAGCATTACGAGCAGATGGTAAAGGATGATTCCAACTACTTTTTCGAGGAAACATCGTTCGACCAAATCATCGAATACTACGAAGAGATAGGTGATACCAAACGTGCCATGGACGTGGTTGGCCGCGCCTTGGAACAACATCCCTATGCCGCCAATTTCCTAGTGCGCAAAGCCCGCTTGCTTTTTGAACAGAAGCAGTTGGACGAGGCCATGGCCTTGTTGGAAAAGGCAGAGGCTCTTGACAGCAGCGATATTTCCATCTACCTGCTGCGCTGCGATATTTATACTTGGCAGGGCAAATTCAATAAAGCCCTTTATACCATACAGGCTGCCATGGAAATGGCCGACGAGGAAGAACGCTCTGACCTTTACCTAGAGCTGGCCGATGTATATGAGGAATGGGAAAAGTACGATGAAGTATTCGATTGCCTCATTCGCTCGCTGGAAATTGATCCGGAGAACGAGGAAGCCCTAAACCGCATCTGGTTTTGCATAGAGTTTACAGAGAAATTTGAGCAGAGCATCGAGTTCCATACCAAGTTTATTGACGAGCACCCGTATTCCTACCTCGCTTGGTTCAACCTAGCCCATGCATACGCCGGGCTTGATTTGTACGAGAAGGCCGTGGAGGCGTTCGAATTTGTGATAGCCATAAACGAGGAGTACGAATATGCCCATAAAGATTGCGGCGAGGTGCTTTTCCGCATGGGCGAATATGAAAAGGCCGCCGAATATCTGTTGCGCGCCGCCGTTATCAGCAAGCCTTATAAAGAACTGTATTATAGCCTCGGCGAGTGCTTCGAGAAGATGAAGAACTTCAACCGAGCGCGCTACTATTACCGCAAGGCCACGAACTTAGACCCATATTTTGCGGATGCTTTCCATAAAATAGGCTACTGCTACGAAGAGGAGGAACGCTACGATGTGGCCATCAGTGCCTACGAACGTGCCCACCGCTTGGAGAAAAACAATGCGGACTTTGTGGTGGCACTCGGCTTCGTGTATTTCAACATGGACCAGTTCGACAAGAGCATCGAGTTTTTCCGCAAAGCGGTGGAAATGGAAGGCGACGTAGAGGAAAACTGGGAAATGCTGAGCCGTGCATACTTTGAGGCCGCCGAATATCGCGAGGCCCTGAACGTGCTGGAAAAGGCCATCCTGCTTTTCGAGACCAATGCCAATTTTTATTACATGCGTGCTGCGTTCTATTACCAGATTGGCAATCGCAACGAAGCATTGGTGAACATGGAGCGCGCCCTGTTGCAAGACTTCAATAGCCACAACCTGATGTGGGAAATTACCCCCTACATGGAACAGGACGATACCGTGGCGGTGCTGCTTGAGCAGTATCGGAAATAGACCGCGGACGACGGACCACAATAATTTATGATTGATTGTTGTGGATATTATCTCTGAGCAAGCTTAACGTCTACTTCTTCACCGGCACAAACGCTACTTTAACGGTAACGTACACTTTAACTTTTTTGCCGCGTTGCGTGCCGGGGTTCCACCGTGGCATACCCTTTACGTGATTTATCGCTGCGTTGTCCAGTTCTTTGTTGCCGCTGGTGCGGGCAACTACAACATCGGTAATGGCACCGTTTTCGTTCACCACCGCTTTTATATAAGTTTGCTTGTCGGCCAGTTGTTTCTTGGTATAGCCTGCGGGTGCTGGGGCATTGGCTAGATATTTATCCAGCACTTTTTCGCCACCAGGGAAATCCGGCATGTCCTCCACCACGGTAAATATCGTTGCATTCGCTTCCAAAACAAATTTGATGGGTACGGTAAACTTTACGTTCACTGCTTTTCCGTTTTGGGTGCCAGGCTTCCAACTGGGCATTTGTGCCACGTGCGCCAAACTTATCGAATCGAGGAAGGCATAGCCCGTACCACGGGCCACTTTCGCATCCTTGATGGAACCATCGGAAGACACTACAAATTCGATATACACGGTGCCGTACATGCCGTTGGTGCGCGCATAGCTTGGGTATCCTACCGCAGATACGTATTTCATCAACGAATCCAGCCCACCCGGGTATTCGGGTATAACTTCTACTACAGTATATATATGGTCGTCGTCAAACTCGGTTTGCACCGGCGGTGGCGTTACGTCTTGTGCATTAGAAGATAAGCCCATCCACAAACAGCACGATAGGAAAAAAAAGAACTTGCCCATTTTTAGGTTGTTTATTTTTAGATATTATTTGTTGGCTTTTGCGAAACCTATCGCAAGAATGATTTTTACTTTTACTTTTTCGCCGTTGTTCATGCCCGGATTCCAGTTGGGCATGGATTGAATATGTGCCAACGCGGCCTCGTCAAGCTTATTGTCGCCGCTACTTTGGGCCACTTTTTTGTTGGTGGGTGCCCCATTTTCGTCTATAATTACTTCTATCTCGGTATATTTTCCCTTCAGCTGCTGAGGTGTGTAGTCGCTAGGGGCGGTGGCTTCCAAGTATTTATCCAAAGCATCTGCACCGCCCGGGAATGTTGGGTAGTCGGTTACCGTAACAAATACGCCTTCTTCAAGTGGGGGCTTTTCCTCCCAAACAAACTTAATCGGTATAGTAAAATTTACCTTCACGTTCTTGCCGTCTTTAACGCCAGGGGTCCAAGTGGGCATTTTGGCAAGGTGTGCCATGCTGATGGAGTCGAGATAATTATAGCCGGAAGATCGCATCACTTTCAAATCTTCTGCGTTGCCTGTGGTATTAATCACAAACTGTATATATACAGTGCCTTGCATCTTGTTTTGGTAGGCATGGGCAGGATAGCCTACGCTGTTGGCATATTTTAGCAAAGCGAGATCGCCGTTAGGGAACTTTGGCAGCACGTCGACAATCGTATATACTTTATCATCATTGTCAACAGTTGGTGTGCCGTTTTGCGCATAAGCTGTAGTAAGCACCCACAAACAGCACGATATGAGGAAAAAAAACTTGCCCATTTTTTTGTTTTGGCAAAGATAGGTGTTGCCGTGAAATATTAAAGACATGGTTAGAATAAGGCCATAAGCCAAATTGCATACCTTTGCCGCAACCAAACGCCGCCCGTATGAACCGACAGCAACTCTTTGAGCAGATAAAGCGGAAACGCTCTTTTCTTTTGGTAGGATTGGATACTGAACTGGAAAAGCTGCCGGAGGAGTTTCGCCGGATGGACGACCCCATCTTCGAGTACAACAAGGTTATCATCGATGCCACGAAAGATTTTTGCGTGGGCTATAAGCTCAATGCGGCTTTCTACGAGGCGCAAGGCGCAAAAGGGTGGGAGAGTATGCACAAAACGGAGCAATACATTCCGCAGGAGCTGTTTAAGGTTATCGATGCAAAGCGTGGCGACATAGGCAATACCTGTAAGATGTATGCCAAGGCGTTTTTCCAAGCCATGGCGTTCGATGCCATTACGCTATCGCCATATATGGGGCATGACAGCGTTTCACCCTACTTGGAGTACGAAGGCAAGTGGGCCATCATTCTTGGTCTTACCAGCAACCCCGGCAGCCAAGATTTGCAGATGCTGCCCGCCAACGGGGGCTACTTCTTTGAACAGGTGCTGCAAGCGGGCAACCGTTGGGGCAATGCCGATAATGTGATGTTTGTGGTGGGAGCCACTCATCCTGAAATGTTCGCCACGGTGCGCAAACATGCGCCCGACAACTTTTTGTTGGTGCCCGGCATCGGCGCGCAAGGCGGCGACTTGAAAGAGGTTTGCCGCTACGGACTCAATAGCCAAGTTGGCTTGTTGGTGGCCGCCTCGCGTAGTATCATCTTCGCCACCAAGGAAGCCGCCAAAGTTGGAGATGCCGCCCGACAAGCCGCGCAAGAAGTACAGCAGGAGATGGAAGGGATACTGAAAGAGAAGGGTTTGTTATAAATACATTGGCTAGCCAATTTTAAATTTTAAATCTTCAATTTTCAATTTGTTGATGCCCCACGACCTTTCCTACATCCTCAACCACCTCGGCGAGGAGCGCGATACTTACCACGGCGCGGTATCGCCACCGGTGTACCAAACCAGCAATTTCGCCTTCCCCAACGTGGCAGCCATGCGCCATGCGCTGCCGCACGAGCAGGAGGTGCCGTTTTATACCCGTGGCCTCAACCCTACCACTGCCATCCTTTGCCAAAAGCT
>CAYYZT010000089.1:0-4317 GCA_964476015.1 uncultured Chitinophaga sp. | reverse complement strand
TGGCTGCCTTGGAAGGCACGGAGGATGCGTTGGTGTTCGGCAGCGGCGTGGCGGCCATCAGCGCGGCGGTTATTTCGCAACTGAAAGCGGGCGACCATGTGGTATGCATGCAAAAGCCCTATGGCTGGGCCGAGCGGTTGTTCGATCAGCTTTTGGCCCGTTTCGGCGTTACGTGTACCTATGTGGATGGCACGGATATTTCCGCCATCGAGGCGGCCTTGCTGCCCAACACACGCTTGTTGTATTTGGAAAGCCCCAATTCCATTACGTTTGAGTTGGTGGATATAAAAGCCGCGTGCAACATTGCCAAGGCACGGGGCATTGTTACGGTTATTGACAATAGCTACGCCTCGCCGCTGGGCCAACAGCCCGCCAAACTGGGCGTGGACATTGTGGTACATTCTGCCAGTAAATACTTCGGCGGCCATAGCGATGTGGTGGCGGGCGTGCTGTGTGCCAGCAAAGTCATCGTTAAACAAATTTTCGACCAAGAGTTTATGAACCTAGGCGGTATTGCCGCACCGTGGACGGCTGCCCTGCTGTTGCGCAGCTTGCGCACGCTGCCGTTGCGTTTCGAGCGTTCGGGCCAGAGCGCGCAGCAAGTGGTAGAGTACTTGCACCAACACCCAAAAGTGCAGCACGTTATTTATCCCGGCCACCCTTCGCACCCGCAATATGCGTTGGCACAGCAACAGATGCAGGGCTTTGGTGGCCTGTTTTCGTTTTTGATGGATGCCAAGGAAGTGACGGAGGTTGAGCGGTTTGCCGATAGGCTGCAACGCTTTTTGTTGGCGTGCTCTTGGGGCGGGCACGAAAGCTTGGTGTTGCCCGTGTGTGCTTTGGCTGCCTCGCCAGAGCAGCTGAATCCGCATTTGCCATGGAACCTCGTACGTCTCTACATTGGCTTGGAAGACCCGCAGGTATTGATTGCGGATTTGGAACAGGCATTGGGAGGATAGGAGGTTAGCTATCGGTTAATTGGTGTTGTTGTTAAACCTTGAATATCCATAGCGTTAGCTGGAAGGATATTCTCAGGCCAAGGCCAGAACAATCCTGAACGTAGTGCCTTTGCCCTCGGTGGAGTCTTTTACGAAAATCTTCCCGCTATGGTATTGTTCCACAATACGCTTGGCAAGGGCCAAGCCGAGGCCCCAACCACGCTTTTTGGTGCTGAAACCGGGTTGGAACACGGTTTTGAACTTCGATTTAGGAATGCCCTTGCCCGAATCGTTGATGTCGATAAGGATGTATCCGTTTTCCGGTGTAGCCGATACCGTAATGGTGCCGAGGCCCTCCATTGCATCCAACGCGTTTTTTAGCAGGTTTTCCATCACCCACTCAAACAGGGGTGGGTTTAGCAGCACGTTTACGTTATCGGGCAGGTGCAGTTGAAAACGCACTTGTTTCGACGACCTATCCTGTATATATCCCACACCCTTGGTAAGTATCTGTTTGATGTCGTACGGCTCCAAATCGGGCTTGGAGCCGATTTTGGAGAACCGGTCGGCTATCAGTTCCAACCGGTTCACGTCTTTTTCCAGTTCGCTGGTTACATACTCCTGTTCCGGTGCCGTTTCCCTCAGGTATTCCACCCACGCCATTAGCGATGAAATGGGCGTGCCCAGTTGGTGCGCCGTTTCTTTGGCCATGCCCACCCACAGGCGGTTTTGCTCGCTCACGCGCGTGGTGCTGAGGGTAATATAGCCCACCACCACAAACAGCGATATAACGCCCAGTTGCACCCAAGGGAAATAGCGTAACTGCACCAGTTGAAAAGAATCTTTATAGTAGATGTAATTCAAATCTCCGGGCGCAATCTCAATTTCGATGGGCGGCATGCCCGCTTTCATTTCCTCCAGTTGGCGGGGCAGGTAGTTGGGCGATTTTTTGATTTTATTGGTATCCAAGTTACGCGAATCTATAATCTGGTCGTCCCCATCGGTAAGTATCATGGGCACGGTGTTGTTGTTGCGGATAACCTCGAACAGGAAACCAATATCCGTGTTCTCGTCGGCCAGGTTGAGGTTTTTATACGCATCGGCCCACAGCTTTACTTTGGCACGTTCCTGCTCGGCCAGGTCGCTGGCCAGCCAGTTGGTATAGCTCACTGATGCCACTACTATTAAAAATGCCGCCACAAGAAACAATATTTTGGTGCGCGACTGGCTTTCGTACAAATTCATCCCGAAAAATAAAGAAAATGTGCTAATGTACCGATGTGCTGATGGGACTGTGCCGGTGCCGAATGGATTATCTTAAAAAACGAAACCCCGCCGAAGCAGGGTTTCACACATATTCTCTAATAACCAATAACTAGTAACCAGTTACCTCAATCAATCCCATTTCAAATCATCATCATTAATGGGGGCTTCGGGCTTGGCTTCAGCGGCTACTTGCTGTGGGGCGGGTTCGGCCACGTGCGGTTTTGCGGCTACGTGTGGCGGCCTGTCGGCGGTTTTCTTAAATGAACGCTCTTCTTCCTCAAAATCATCGTCGCGGCGGTCGTCGTATTCGCCATCCTCGTCATAGTTGTTGCTAAACTCATCAAAATCGTACTCGGGCAGCAGGTCTTGTTTTACGTGGTTCACCGTATCGGTAAGGGCCTCGATAAACTTGTTGAAATCCTCTTTGTAGAGAAAAATCTTATGCCTGTCATACCCATCATCATTGAACTTCTTCTTGCTTTCGGTGAGCGTAATGTAGTAATCGTTGGATTTGGTGGTCCTTACATCAAAAAAATACGTTCTCCTCCGGCCTGCACGGATGGTTTTTGAATACACCGCTGCGGACTTTTTAAACCGGTTATCGCGCTCGTTCTCCACTTTAGTACTGTTTTGGTTGGGTTAGTCAATTAGTATGATAGTATAACAAAGGTAATATTTTTATTAAATTATTGGGGAAATTAGTTCACAATTGTGTCTTCCTGCTGTTGGCGTTCGTACATTTCGTAGTACAAGCCTTTGGCAGCCATCAATGTTTCGTGCGTACCTTCTTCCGCAATGTGGCCATCCTCCAGCACAATTATCTTGTCGAACTCCAACAACGACGAGATGCGGTGCGTAATGATAATGGCCGTCTTGGCATCTAATATAGTTTTTAAATTTTTAAGTATCAACTTTTCGGTACGTGCGTCCACGGCTGATAGGCAATCATCCAGCACTAGTATCTGTGGGTCTTTTACAAAAGCGCGGGCAATGGAAATGCGTTGTTTTTGCCCACCCGAAAGCGTAACGCCCCGCTCACCCACCAGTGTTTCGAATCCATGCGGCAGTCCTGCGATATCGTCGTATATGGCGGCGTTCTTGGCCGCTTCCTGTATTTTATGCGGCTCGTTGTTTTTGTTGCCGAAGGCAATGTTCTCCGCCACCGTGTCGGAAAACAAGAACACGTCTTGTGGCACGTAGCCTATTTCCGCTCGCAGGTCGCCAAGGTTTACTTGGGTCACGGGTTGTCCATCCAACAACACTTCGCCGCCAGTGGTGTCATACATGCGTATCAGTAGGTCGGCAATGGTGGTCTTGCCAGAGCCGGTGCGCCCCACGATGGCCATTTTTTGGCCCGCTTTCAGGGTAAAGCTCACGTCTTTAAGGGCCACGATGCCCGTATCGGGATACGTGAAATCCACATGGCGGAACTCGATATCGCCATGCAAATCCAATGGCTGCGTGGTAGGGTTGGCAATAGTGGGCTTGGTATGCAGGAAATAGTTGATGCGCTTTTGGCTGGCGGCGGCACGTTGAGTCATGCTGGCCACCCAGCCTACCGCCGTTACGGGCCACGTGAGCATGTTTACGTATATCACAAACTCGGCCACGTTGCCGGGCGTAAGGCTGCCATTGATAACGCCCTGACCGCCCACATAGACGGTAAGGATGGTGCTGATGCCGATAAGCAACAGCATGAGCGGGGCGAAAAAGGCATCCACCCGCGCCAGCCGTAGTGTTATTTCTTTGTAGTTGTCGCTTTCTTTTTCGAAAAACTTAAGCATTTGCCGCTCCTGCACAAAGGATTTTATAACGCGGATGCCCGAGTAGGTTTCCTGTGCATTGGTGGTAAGCCAAGAAAGCTGCTCTTGTATCTTTTCGCTGCGCTTGTTGATGAGCGTATTGATGTAGTAGATGGACAGCGACAAAAACGGCAGTGGCGTGAGCACCCACATGGTGAGCCACGGGCTTACGTTGAGCATGGCATAGATAACCATAACTACCAGCACCAGCAGGTTGATGCCGTACATATAGGCCGGGCCGAGGTAGTCTCGCACGCGGGATACGTCTTCGGATATGCGCGACATCATGTCGCCCGTGTTGTTGCGCTTGT
>CAYYZT010000088.1:0-10665 GCA_964476015.1 uncultured Chitinophaga sp. | reverse complement strand
CCCAAGCCGCTGCCGGGCTTTATCTTTTGATGAAAAACAACTTCGATGCCTCGCTGCGAAAGCACGGAACTAAGTTCCGCGCTAGTGCCAGGGGTAGCTTTAAGATACTCAACATAAGCCTGTATGGCCACCGTGGTGGTGTTTTTATCAGGGTCGAGGGGCATATCTAAGCCCGCCACTTCGTTGCGGATAACGATACCGGGCACATCGGTAAGGGACACTGAGATAAAGTCTCCCGGCACCTCCAAGGCAAAGCCCAGAATATCGAACCCGCAGCCCACATTGGCTACCGTAGCGGGGGAGAAAACTTTAATGGTTTGGCTCATAACCAAAGCTATTTATTTCTTCGTTAAAGCATTGGGCGATTACTTGTGTTACGTGGCGAGCTGGAAGCTCGCAGTTACTTCATCCTCGCTGGAAGCGAGGACGAGGTAAGCCGTCGTCCAATTTAATTCACCAACCGAATCACGTCCGCAAACACACCCGCCGCCGTTACCTCGGCACCTGCCCCGGCACCTTTCACTACCAATGGGTTTTTATGATACCTTGCAGTATAAAATAGCACGATGCTGTCGCTACCCTCTAGGTTGTAAAACGGGTGTTCGGCGGTAAACTCACGCAGCTCCACCTTGGCTTTTTTACCATCAAAACTGGCCACTAGGCGCAGTTTTTTCTTTTCTTTCTCGATGCGGGTGCGCAGTTTGGCAAACTCCCCGTCGTAGCCTTCCAAGGCCGTCCACAGGCTTTCGATGTCTCTCCCTTTGAATACCGATTTTGGCAAAAAGCCCACAATCTCCACCTCGTCGAAATCTACCCGATACCCAGCCTCTCGGGCCAGTATCAATATTTTGCGGGCCACGTCTTTGCCACTTAGGTCAATACGCGGGTCAGGCTCGGTGTAGCCTTGTGTTTTGGCCTCCATTACCGTTTTGCTCAACGGCATTTTGGCGCTCACGGTATTGAAGATAAAATTCATGGTGCCGCTCAATACCGCTTCAATGCGGTGTATCTCGTCGCCGCTCTTTACCAAGTCGTTTAGGGTGCTCAATACGGGCAAGCCTGCGCCCACGTTGGTTTCGTATAGCCAGCGCACGCCTCGTTTTTGGGCGATATGGTTTAGCTCAGCGTATAGTTCGTATGGACCGGATGCGGACACTTTGTTGGGCGTTACCACGGCAATGCTGTGGTCTAAAAACGCCTTGTAGCTGGTGCCCACCACATCGTCGGCAGTGCAATCTATAAAGATGCTGTTGCGCAGATTGAGGGCCACCGCTTCTTTGGCGAATTTTTCAATATCCGCCTTTTGCTTGCTCTTCTCCAAAGCGGCATCAATATCCTCCCAAGCAATTCCTTCATTACTAAAGGCCATTTTCCTGCTATTGGAAATACCCGCCAAGCGCAGTTCCAAGCCCAGTTTCAATTTCAGGTAGGCCTGTTGTTGCTGTATTTGTTTGATGAGCGTTTTCCCCACCAAGCCCACCCCGGCCAAAAACAAGTGTGCCACTTTGGTATCTGATAGGAAGAAACTCTCGTGGATGACGTTCAGTGCCTTGGTCTCATCCTGCTTATTTATAACGAAAGAGATGTTCAACTCACTGGTGCCCTGCGCAATGGCGCGTATGTTGATGCCGTTGCTGCCCAACACACTGAACAGCTTACCCGCAATACCCGGCGTGTTGCGCATGTTTTGCCCTACCACGGCCACGATGCTCTGGCCTTGCTCCATGGCCACGGGGTCTATCTTGCCGCTCTGTATCTCGTACTCAAACTCTTCTTCGATGGCTTGTTTGGCCCTAGCGGCCTCCTTATCGGTAACGGCGAGGGTAATAGAGTGCTCCGATGAGGCTTGGGAAATCAATATCACGCTGATTTTGTTGCGGCCCAACGAACCGAACAACCGCATAGACGTGCCCGAAATGCCCACCATGCCGCTACCTGAAACCGTGAGCAGGCTAATGTTGCCGATGCTGGTAATGCCTTTTACGGGCGCATCGCCCATGGGGGCCTCTGAGGTAATGAGCGTGCCGGGCGCGGCGGCGTTAAACGTGTTTTTGATAACGATGGGGATGCCCTTGTCCAACGCGGGCTGTATGGTGGGCGGGTATATTACCTTGGCCCCGAAGTACGACAGTTCCATGGCCTCATCATAGGTAAGCTGTGGGATGGGGATGGCCCGCTTTACCGTTTTGGGGTTGGCAGTGAGTACCCCGTCCACGTCGGTCCATATCTCCAGCACTTTGGCATTGAGGGCTGCGGCATAAATAGCGGCCGTATAATCGCTGCCGCCACGACCCAACGTGGTTGTTTCTCCCCGCTCGGTGCTGGCTATAAAGCCGGGCACCACGGTAAGGGCCTTGTTCTTCTTAAAGAAAGCCTT
This sequence comes from uncultured Chitinophaga sp., assembly GCA_964476015.1. GTDB lineage: Bacteria > Bacteroidota > Bacteroidia > Chitinophagales > CAIOSU01 > CAIOSU01. Next base: position 8,288 of record CAYYZT010000088.1, on the reverse strand, counting down.
GATGTTGGCCTCCGTGGCCGGGAAATCGACCCGGGCGTTGTTGAAAGTCCTATCGGTGCGCACCAAGTTGCGCGAGTCGGCCAGTTGGGTTTCCAACCCCGCACCTATAAAGGCGTCCGTTATAATCAGTGACGACAACCGCTCGCCGAAACTGGCCACATAGTCCAACGATTTGGCACTGAGTTCTTTCAACAAAAACACCCCGTGCAATACATCCTCCAACTCCTTGAACATTACGCGGAAACTGGCCAACAGGGCTTCTTGGTTTTTGGCGGGCACCAGTTCCTTTACCGCGTCCACATGGCGGTTTTCGATGCCCTTGAGCATGTCCCTATACGTTTCCGCGCCTAGTTCGGCCAGTTGGCTCACTTCAATCAATTGGTCCGTAATGCCGCTAAAAGCGGAAACCACCACCACGGTTTTGTGGGGCCGTTCGCCGTTTTTAACAATCTCGATAACTTGCTTGATGGCGGCGATGCTGCCTACCGAGGTGCCGCCAAACTTTAGTACTCTCATAACGCGCGTGGTGTATGTATTCGTAAAATTGGAAAATTGATTGTAAATGCAGCCATTTACGGCACATGGCCGTCATTTGTTTATCCACACGGGCATGTAAAGTGTAATATTTTATTAGGAATAATTTAATACAGCTATTACAATTCAAAAACCTTTGTAAATTAGTCCCTCCTACAAAAAAGAGCTAGGCTACACACCATTAACCTAAAACTTGACAATTTGAACCATTTTCTACTCTCGTTGATGTTGATACTAGGTATCGCATCCACCGGCTATCTAAACGCCCAAAGCTTCTCGGAAGATTTTGAGCAAGGCATTCCCAACACTTGGACCCTCTACAACCAAGACGGGCGTACCCCTGCCCCCACCGTATCATACGTAAACGCCGCTTGGGTGGCGCGTGGCGATGGTGCTGGCGATACTTTTGCCGTAAGCACCTCTTGGTATGCGCCCCCCGGTGCTGCCGACGATTGGTTGGTTACCCCTGCCATTACTATCGGTGCCGGCGAAATACTTTCTTGGGAAGCCTTTGCACCGGACCCTGACTACCGTGACGGCTACGAAGTGCGCATCTCTACCACGGGCAATGCCATCGGCGATTTTATGTCCACCCCTCCCTTGTTCGCCATCGCCAACGAAAACAATGCTTGGACCCCTCGTTATGTTGATTTGGCAGCCGAAGGCTATGAAAACCAAACCATTTATATCGCCTTCCGCAACAACTCCATAGATTTGAACATCCTGCGTTTGGATAACATCCTTATCTCCGACGTGCGCGAAGCGGACGGTGGCCTGTCGGCATCGCCCATTATCGGTTACAGTGCAGCGCCGCTAAAGCAGGTGCAAGATTACGAGTTCTCCATTCGCGTGGAAAACTTTGGTAGCGACACCCTAAAAAATGCTTTTGTTAACTTCCAGATTTACAACTACTCTACCTCGCAGTGGGAATACAACCACAATACCGATACCGTGAACATCCTTGCCGGTGGCGTGGATACGTTGGATTATAGCATTACTTGGCTGCCAAGCGATACGGGCACGTATGTACTGAGCTATTTGCTGATAAGCGACAACGATGTTAATGCCAACAATGACACCGTTTTCGACGTGTTTTTTGTAACCGATACCATTTATGCGCGCGCTACGGGCAATCCGGTGGCGGCACTGGGCCTACCTCCTGCCCAAGCTGTTAACGGAGGGTATTTGGGCATTAGCTATGAAATAGTGCAGCCTACCGCCCTCACTTCCGTGGAAGGCATATACTATACCCCACCGGCGGGCGACTCCACCAAAATATCCGTTTACCGCTTTACCAATGGCCTACCCGAACTCACCCCCGTGGCCATCTCGGACAACTATGTATTTACGGGCGATACGGACCAAGTAGTAACCTTTACCTTTCCTAGCCTGGTAATACTACAGCCCGATACGTACTTGATAGCCTCAAGGCAATATTCCGGCTACATGTCGCTTTACGGTCTCGACCAGAAATTTACCCAAGGCACCCACTGGCTGTTTTTGGATATATTGAGCACCACCAACTGGTTCCCTTTCGAAGCCATTACGGGTATTTCGCAAAGCACCCCAGCTTTGAACGCAAACTTTGGCGCCTGCCCGGTAACTATTGATACTGCTTACGTGATACAGCCTACCTGCCCCGATAACCGCGACGGATTGCTTCAGGTAGAAGCTACGCCTAACTATGGCGGGCTTTCCTTTACATGGAGCAATGGCGAAACCGATTCGATTTTGGAGTTTTTGGGTAGCGACGTGTACACCGTAACCGTAGAGGACGGCATTGGTTGCCAAACTACCCAATCTTACGATTTGGCCTTGGTTGACCCAATCGGTGCTACCGTGAGCATTACCAACGCTGCCGACTCTAGCAGTGCCGATGGTGCCATAACAGTAACCACTACCGGTGGCACTGGCCCATACACCTACGAGTGGAGCAACGGCGAAACAACCGCATCCCTTACCAATTTGGGACCGGGCGAATATGAAGTGACCGTGACCGATGCAAGCGGCTGCGAAAACGAATTTACCGCTACCGTGAGTGCCGGCGTGGGCATATTTAACATTGCCAACACCTTGGCCGCCAAGTTGTACCCTAACCCTGCCAGCAACCAAGTGTTTGTGGAAGTTGCCTTGGAAAAAGCCGCCGATGTGAAAATTGAAGTGGTGAACAACCTTGGCCAAACAGTTATCAGCCAAACCGAGGCGGGTGTACAATTGGTAAACACCAAAGTGAACATCGCTACCCTGTCATCGGGCATATACTTGGTGAAAATAACTGCCGGCGAAGCCAGCAGCACCCAAAAACTAATCGTGGAATAACCACCATCCCGGATGGTTTTTATAGAGGCCGCTCCAGCAATGGAGCGGCCTTTTTATTTGGGCGAGAAACTACAACGGCATTGCCTTCTTCAACCGCTCTACCACTTCATACGCGGCAGGGCAGATAAAGGTATTTTTGAGCGTGATATCGAGTATCTGGTGAAAGTTGGTGTGGTCGGTATGCGGATACTGGCGGCAGGCCTCGGGCCGTACTTCGTAAATGCCGCAATAGTTATCGGCACCCAGAAAAGGACAAGGCAATTGTTTGAGCACAAAATCGCCGTCTTCGTCCATATAAAGGTATCGTTGTATAAACTCACCGGTTTTGATGCCCAAATGCTTGGCAATACGGTCCATATCGCGCTGGGTGAAGAGCGGGCCAGTGGTTTTGCAGCAATTGGCGCAGTTGAGGCAATTGGTTTCGGCAAACACGGCATCATGGATATCGGCCACCGCACCGTCCAGGTCTATCGGCTTACGGCGCTTTATTTTGTTGAAATAAAGCTTCGTTTCCGCCTCGCGGCTCTTGGCCAAAGATTTAAGGTTTTCGAGTCGCAAATTCATGAATAGGTGGGTCGGGTAAACACATTTGCAGCAACCATGGACCATCGACCGTGAACTATCGACCAACCGCTTCCATGCGCTCCTCCATCCAACGGCTGGCGAGGGCCAATTGTTCCGCTTGATCCAAATGGGTATTGTTGAGCACAATGGCATCTGTGGCTTGGCGCAAGGGGCTCTCCTCGCGGGTGGTATCGATAAAATCGCGCTGACGTAGGTTTTCGGTCACTTGTTCCAAAGTAACCCGCTCGCCTTTCTCCAACAACTCCTTGTAGCGGCGTTGTATGCGCACGTCCAACTCGGCGGTCATAAACAGCTTCAGTTCCGCATCGGGGAACACTACCGTGCCTATATCGCGCCCATCCATCACAATGCCTCGGTGCTCTCCCATTTCTTGCTGAAACTCCACCAATGCGTGGCGTACCTCCTTAATCTTGCTCACCTCGCTCACCTTGGCCGATACCCGCATGTCGCGAATGGCGTACTCCACGTTCAAGCCGTTCAGGTACGTTTCGTTGGTATCCGTTTCGGGGTTGAACTTAAAGCCGATGCTTATTTGGTCGAGCGCACGATGCACCTGCTCCTCGTCGGCCCAATCCACATCGTTGTTAAGGAAAAAGAGGGTAACGGCGCGGTACATGGCCCCGGAGTCCACGTAAGCATAATGGTATTTAGCGGCAAGCGCGCGGGCAAGCGTACTCTTCCCGCACGAGGAGTAACCGTCTATGGCAACAATTATGTCCTTCATTACGGGGTGTAAAGGTATTAATTTTCTGGGGCAGGAACGGGCTGTTCGGCGGGTGTATCCTTTACTTTTTTCGGTGGGCGGTTCTTTTTTTGCAACTGGTGTATGTTTACACCGATGGTAATGTGCGTGGAAGCCTGCTTGGCATGGTAGCGCGCGCGGCCAAAACTAAAGCTAAACTGCTTGATATTGATACCCAACCCGAACGAAAAGCCTGCCATGCCGGGGCGTACTGCCGGGGCCAGCTCGGCACGCCGCTGGTGGTTGTAGGCAAAGTTTATCCACAGGGCCTTGCCCAGGTACAGCTCGCCGCCTATAATGAAGTGGCGCGCGAAATTGTCGAAAAACTGGCCAACCTTCTTTTCCTCCTGCACCGTATCGCCGAAAAGGGAATTGCTGTTGTTGGCAAAAGCGGGATCGTCATAGCGGATGTTCCACCGGGTAAGGTTGTGCATTACCAAACTAATGCGGAACGGCACGTACTTGAGCCGCTTGCTCAACCCGATTTGTATATCCAACGGCAGTGGCTCCCTTGAGCCGCTGTGGTACGGGGTAAACTGAAAGCCCACGTTTTTGAGCAACAACGTGGCCGTGAAACGTTTGGTGGTATCGTCGTAAGCGGCGGCAAAATCGAAGGCAGTGCCCACGGAAGTATATTCGCCCAAGCCGGAATATACCAGTTTCATGTTGGCCCCGTAGCTGTAGCGGTCCCACTGGCGGGCACCGCCGAGGGTAAGGGCAAACTCGCTGGCACTAAAGTTGCCGGTGTTGTTGCCCGTTTCGTCGCGGCCCAACATCTCGCCATACGACATAAACTGCAACCCGCCATGAAACGTGGTGCCGATGCCGTTGAAGTGGCGGGCATAGCCCAAATAGCCGTTGGTAATGCCCGCTATATACGGCGAAATGCTTATTACGGCACGGTTGTGCATTTTATGGTTGAGCAGGGAAGGGTTGTGATAGGCCAGGCTGATGTCCGCATCGCGAACGGTAATCAAGTTGCCACCTGCGCCCGTAACCCGCGCTGAAGAGGGCAGGTTGATGAAATCGTAAACCGAGTTGCCGCCAATAACCTGCGCACCAGCCGAAAAAGGCACCCATGCCAATAAAAAAACAACGAAAAACAGTTGGTGTGTGGGTTTCAAAACAATATTGGTTTAGCTGGCCGGTATATTAACGCACGGTAAAAATAATTATTTCCAACGAACACGTTTATTTAATGTGCCGATGAGACAATGTGCTTATATGCTAATGGCGAGTGGTTAAATTCTATCTTTGTCTCTATGGCAAAATTTCTCTTAGTCGGATTATGGATACTGGCATTTGTGGCTTGCAAGCCAGCCTACCAGCCCCCCGAAGGCTGGCTGAAGCACGAAAACTACAACCTGAAGTACACAGTACACTATCCGCCCACATGGAAACTATCCAACCAGGGCAGTCCAGATTTACTGTTTTATGCCAGTTCGCCCAAAACGTATGACGAGGATCCGATTTCGGAAAACGTGAACCTGATTTCGCAAATAGTGGCCCCCGATACCGATTTGGAGCGTTACATTACCGAAATGGAGGCGAAGGCCACCGGCCAGTTACAGAACATACAGAAGATATCGTCCGAGAAAATTACGTTTAAAGACTATCCCGCCATCCACGGCATATACCAAGCCAGCGTAAACGACGTGCGGGTAAAGTGGGAACAGTATGTTTGGATAAAAGACGGACGTTGCTATGCGTTTACCTATGCCGCGGAAATAGCACAATTCGACGCTTACCGCGAGGTATCGCACCAAATCATCGAGTCGCTACAGTTCTATTGATTCTTTTCGCGGGCGGCCCGGATGAGCGCAACAACTGTTGCCACTAGATATATGATGGCTACGCCCAGCCAGATGTAGGGCAGGTACAGTTTGCCGTCAACAAAAAGGGTGAAGCCTACAAAGGCCGCTGCCACGCCATTGAACAAGCTCATCAACGCGGCGGCAAAGGGGCCGATAAAACGCGACATCAAAAATGCCAACAGGTTGAGTGCTGCCATAATGGCCAAAATGGTGACCATAACGGTACCGCCGCGCTCGGCATAGTCCACCGCCAATAGGGCAAAAATCCCCACAGCGAGGATGGAGAGGTTGCGGTGCAGCCGTTCTTGTATCTGGGCGAAAGACATAACAATGATATTAGAGACTATTCCAAAGCTTTAATTTGGCTCTCTATATAATTTCTTTTTTCTTTAAGCAATTCTTTCATGCCGGTTATAGAAGATAATGGTACTTCATCTTTCTCACGCCCACTTAACCTTTCCATAATAAAAGAAATTTTTTGTTCTGCAATACACCCTTCTCCATTATGGAATTCAATGTATAAAAAATCGGGAACAGGATTGCCTTCTTCATCAAGACACTCTTGCTCAGTAAATAAATCCTTTTCATCAATTATAAGTTGACTAAAGTTCCCCAAGGGTTTTGTTAATATATAAAGTGTAAAATTATTGCACTGCTTAAGCTTTTTTATATGCTTCAATGTTCTACTGTACAAATGTTCCGATATGCCCTCAAGTCCATATTTAGAATATTGTTCTGCTAATGGGTGTGTTAACTGTATGTATCTTGAATACTCAATTGCGGGATTATTTTCTACAATCCTTTCTATAATAGTAAAGTAAGTTGCATAATAGCCTTGAATTAAATCGTTACAATGCTTAATATTAAGGCCAGAATGTGAGGCAACAGAGTCAATTACTTTAATCGATTTCTGAGTTTTTTCAAGGCAATAAAAAATTGGGGCAAAATAGTCTTGAACTTGAGTTTCGTTATTAACATCTTTAGGAAAAGTACGGAATATGTGATAATCACACTGAATATTAACTGCGGATCGGCTCCTATTCAAAAATATCCTACTAAGGTCGCTTCCCACCGAAGCCTGTACCGTACTTAAAATATCATCAACTTGAACCTCTGTTTTATTTTTTATCTCTTTAGACCATGCGTATACAATAAAAATCCCAAAACCGATGCTAGATCCAATTGAAGCTACTTGGATTAAAGGGATTAACTTACTTAGAATCATTGAATCCATAGGATTAAAATATACTTGCTTGTACGTACAATATTTGTTTCTGTTTTAGCCCCCTCAATTAATGTGCTACTTTTCAGCATCAGCCCAAAACAAACACGTTTTAATGAAAATAGAATATATTATCCCAGCAAAGAAAATACTCTCCGTAAATTTAGCGACATACATTATTTTGACTGACTGATTATTACACTTGAAAAACATACAAAAGGTAAATGTCTCCTTTCCTGTCGGTTGAGGGGGGAATGCTAAAAGTGGTCCCACAACAGTAACGATGGCTAACGTGATAATAATAGGCGGAGCATATACAAGAAATCGATATAGTGCGATTTTTTTGCTAATCCAGGGTTTTTTCTCAATTTCCCTAGCTGATCCCATAATATAATCTAATATTAAAGATAAGATTACTGAAACAGTAACAAAAAGCAGGGTTCCTTTAAGTATCAGGTCATTTTCTAGGCTAAAATTAAATGTGGAATTTTCTACAAGTATGGTGATAAGTAAACCAATTAAGACAGAAAGAAAAGAGCCTAAAAAAATTAAAAATATATATCCTGTTGATTTGGCTATTGCCCGTAGAATAACTCGCATGCGTTTCAATATTTAATGCAACAATAATAAAGATTAGGTTAATACGCAAATTGATTAAAATATCTCTTATACTTCTAAGGTAATTGTCTCGAGGCTTTAACTGGCTGAGAGCTTTCCCACCAACCTCACACACTCCACCGCCTCCTTTACGTCATGCACCCGTAATATCTTGGCACCTTTCAGCAGGGCGATGGTATTCAATGCTGTAGTACCATTAAGCGCATCGGCGGGTTTTACGCCGAGGATGCGGCATACCATCGATTTGCGGCTAAGGCCCGCCAGCACGGGCAGGCCCGTTATCTTCAAAGCTTCTAAGCCGTGCAATAACTGGAAGTTATGCTCCACCGTTTTCCCGAAACCAAAGCCGGGGTCGAGGATAATATCGTTGATGCCCAATGCCCGCAATTTGGCAATTTCGGCTACCAAATAATCCAGCACTTCCAGCACTACGTTACCATATTGCGGGTTCTGT
>CAYYZT010000087.1:7955-10692 GCA_964476015.1 uncultured Chitinophaga sp. | reverse complement strand
GGTTTCTTTATCCTCGTCGTACCAATAGGCTGCCTTTTGGGTGAAAACTTTTACGTTCTGCTCCTTGTAATCCAAAGCGGCAATATAGGGCTTTATGTCATCGTTGAACCTTGCTTCAAGTGATGGGTACTTGGCCTTATCGAAATCCGTAATCTCAAAGTCGGTAATGGTAGCTGTTCCCGACTCACCTGCTACGGTTATTTTCACCGGATCAAGCTTGATGGATTTTGCTTCTACTTTTTCGCCCTCGCTGTTTTCCTTTACTGGCATTCCAATGGATCTGCCGTTTACATCTACATTGGTAAGCACGATGCCTTGGCGGTTATAATAGAAATGCCATTTGTCGAATACCTTGCTGAAGGCATTGTCCTTGAACTCGGAAAAGGCTTTCACGATTTCAACACGATTGTCGGGATTCATCTGCTTGCGCTTTTTGCCCTTGCTTTTCTTGAGCGGCTCGTACAGCTCGCCGGCGTTGATCAGGATTACCTTGTCTTTACGGTCGGCAGGCTTATTCTTATTGAAAACCCATAGGTAGGTATAGATCCCCGTATTGAAAAATTCGTCCGTTGGCATTTGGATAATGGCCTCTACCCAATCGTTGTCAAAGAAATGCTTGCGGCTGGTGCTTTCGCCGCTTCCGGCATCCCCACTGAATAGCGTGGAGCCATTGTGAACGACTACGGACAGGCCTTCATTGGCTAAATGATAAAGTATGTGCTGGGTAAACAAAAACTGTCCGTCTGAAATGGAAGGCAAAGCCACAAACCGTTCGGTAGTGTCATTTTGGATATCCTTTTGGTAGCCTTTCCAGTCCACACCATAGGGAGGGTTGGCCACTACCACATCGAAGCGTTTTTCAATGAAATGTATATCTGTCAATGTGTTGCCGTGCTCAATTGTTGAACCGACCCTGAAACGGCTTTCGATTTTGGCTAGGGCGTATAGTGTGTCGTTCCAATCCTCTCCATAAGTTGCCGTATGACGTGAAGGCAATACCTGCTTTATTTTATCCTCCACACCAAAAAGCAGGTTTCCGCCCCCGCAGGTGGGGTCATAAACAGTTAAGAACTTGCCATTGTCCTCCATTTTTGAGGCAATGAGCTCGGAAATCAAGGAAATAATATCGTCCGGGGTATATTGTTCCCCTGCTGTTTCTGCCGAAATATCGGCCCATCTCCTTTTAATGTGTTCCTCAAGGGTGGTAATTTCCGAGTTGTTGAACGGCGTAAGGTCAATCTCGCTCCATGCCTTCACGGTTTCGAACAGGATGCGTTTCTTTTTGAGCTGGCCACTGATACCCGATATGTCCAAGAATTTTTCTTCTTCCGTTCCCTTATCGACCCCCAATAAATATTTCGTTTCGGGATCAAAGGATTTCAGGTAGGCATGGAAATCAATGTCAAAAGTCTTGTCATTCTTGCAAATATCCTTCAGGGATTTTCCTTGGCGAATGAGATAATCGTTATATCCCAGCCCCTCAAGCTGGAACATCTCTATAAAGTCCTCAATATCGTCTTTCCCAATTTCTGTCGCAAGCCTTTTTGATTCCCTTATTAGCCTGCTTTCAACCATCAGTAGGGCAAAGTATGGCATCATGTATTTTGGGAAGTCACTTTGTTTAATCCCTGCTCCAATAAGTAAATCGGCTGTACGCCAAACGTCTGATTCGTATTTTAAAATATCCACGTGGTTCTCTCCTTGGTTTCGCTAGCTTGTTTGTTTTTCACTGCCGTGAAGGCCCTCTATTCATTTATCCGATAAAGTTCATGATTTTTCCTTTAACTGTCCTCAAAAGCAAGCTTAAATGGCTCTGGCACATTAAACGGGAAATATTGCTAGTTCCTAGAGGTTGTTGAGAGCTGGGAACGGTATATGGCAAGGTTGAAATTGGTTCTTAGTCGAACAGCGTTGCAGTACCTAAACTTACGTTTTCGGCAAGTTTCTATTCCTTGAGTTCTTCACTATGGTTTCAGCTATGGTTTTTCCCGTCTCGTTTGGCTGACTTGTCGTACCGTACCGGACATTTACCCTGTACCCCTTGATTCTTTGCTCTGGAACGTCTTCTTTTGGAAGAAACGAATCGAGCATTTGCCCAAGCATTTCCGGCTGTAGAAAGCGGGTGTGTACCATATCGCTTTCAGGCATTTCATTGAGCGCAATGGATCTGATGGCCTGCAAATGAGTTTCAGAGCTAGAGATTACGAAAACAAAGCCATACCCTGCCCTGAAACACTTTTGGATGTTCCTTGCCTCATATGCGGCGGTATTGGTGACGGAAATCTCGCAGGCAATAAGCAAGCCCTCCTTGCTCAAACTCAGATCCACACGCCCGCCGTCTTGCAAGGCCTCTTCAATCACCGCTTTGAAACCTCGTTGCTCTGCAAGCTTTTTCACAAGCTGTTGAAGGTATACATGCTCACGTTGTTTTTCCTGTTCCTCCACCGCCTTTTTGTATTTCTCACCTGCTTCGGCAATATCGTTATCCGAAACGGGCTTGAGAGGCGGCGTTGGAACAGTGTTTGCAATAGGGGCTTCTTTCTCCGCTGTCTCTTCTTTTGGGGATTTCACAGCTTGTATAACGGGGGCATCCGCTTTCCTTGCTTTTGGTGGCTCTTCTTGGGTAACGGATGCCAAAGCCTTTTCTACCTCGTCCTTGGGCGTGCCGTACACGGCACGGGAGTGCGCAAGCGCGGCCTCCCTGTTTTGCCTTGCAACCTCGGCATCGATTTTGGGC
>CAYYZT010000087.1:242-7945 GCA_964476015.1 uncultured Chitinophaga sp. | reverse complement strand
GGATATGGAACAATCCCATTCAGGCCGCTCTATGTGAACCACGGCCTGTCCCGTCTCAAGGTTCTGTAGGTCCCTTGCGTCGAAACCGGAAAATGTCTGCTCGAAACGCTTGGCATCGGTATCGCCGAGCCTAAAGGCTACTTTGATGCCCGCGTTCGCCGTTACGGAGCTTGCCAGTTCGGAATCCTCCTTGACAAGCTGGTGCATATCTTGGTGCGCGAGGACTAGGCCGAGGCCGTACTTGCGGGCACCGGATAGGATAGAAGCCATGGACGGCGTTATGAAATGCTGGAACTCGTCTATGTACACATAGAAGGGCTGCCGCGCTTCCTTTGCCTTCGCTTGCCGTGCCATAGCCGCTTGATGGAGCTTTGCCACCACGAACGTGCCGAGCAAATAGCTGTTTTCCGAGCCAATAAGACCTTGGGACAGCTTTACCAAAACAATTTTGCCGCTGTCGAGGAAATTTTCAAAATCCAGCCCCTTTTGCTGCGCCACCATGTTGCGCACTAGCTTCGGGCGTAGGAAACTGTCGAGCCTAGTAAGTATGGGGCCGATAGAGCCGCTCTTGAGGAGGGGAAATTCCTTTTGCCAATAGTACCTGATACTTGGATCCGGTACGGTAGCAAGGAATTCTTCCCTGAAGCTTTTCTCTATAAGGAACCTGCGCAAATCGACCAACGTGCCTCCCCGGTCGCTTTCAAGAAATGCGAGGATGGCATTGGCGAACACGGAGTTCATCTGGTCTCCCCAGCTCGTGGAGAGCCTGCGGAACACGGCCACAAGGTCTGACGACAATATGTTCTTTTCAATTTCGGAGTGCGCGGAAAGGATATTGAAAGCCACGGGAAAACCCTCGTCCGCGGCGTCTATAACCACCACGTCCCCTACGCGCCGCTCGGGTATGCGTTCCAGTATGGCCTCTATCAGGTCCCCGTGCGGATCCAAAACCGCAACTCCCGTACCCTGCTGTATATCCTGAACGATACAATTGAGCAGAAATGTTGACTTGCCCGTACCCGTCGCCCCTATGACGTGCATATGCCGTAAGCGATGCTCCGTACCTACCGATACCGTCTCTTCTTTCCCGTGGTGGTAGTTGATGCCAAGGGCGAACGGATTGCCTAGGGCAATCTTTGGGACGGCCTTGGTCTTCCTGCCGCTGCCGACGAGTTTTTCTAGGGGTATCCCCCCTTTCGGGAAATGGGCCAGCGTTGCTAGTTCCTTGCAGTTGAGCAGCATCCCTAGCCTATGGGATTCGCGGTAGTACAGGTCGCTCGTATAGAAGTCGGCGAAGTTTTTACCTGCCGGGAGGCCGATAAGCGAGTTGTACGGCGATCGGGTCATTGCGGACACCGCTTGGGCGAGGCTGTTAGCAAGCTGTTGGGAGGCGTTCACAGTGTGTCCCCGCGCATAAACCCGTACGGCCACACCGCAGAGCGGAGAGGATACCTTCTCCTTGGCAAGCGGCACCATTTCCGGTGCATCCTCAAAAAAGGAGCCGCCCCTGCCGTCCGATACGGAGCGGAGTATCTCGGTTGCCCACGGGTTGAATGCCCCTTGGAAGAGCACTTGGTACACGGCCATCTCTCCTTCCTCCAGTCCGTTGAGCAGGGCAAAGAGGTTTACATAGCTGTCGTCCTCACGTGGATTGGCTATGGCCATGGGCCGCACAAATTCTTCCGCAAGGCCGAAGTCTATGATATAGCCGCTCATATCCTCCGACAGGAACCAATCGAGTGCCATGGGTTCGCCCATAAGTATCGCTGTGGGGAGGTATGCCCGTATATGTTGCGATACGTGCCTGTAATCCGGTTCCCTGCACACGATGTATATGCCTATACGTTCGCTATCGGCGTGTATCTCGAAGCTGACGGAATACGTGGCCATGGAGAGCATAAAAAGCAACTGGTCCATGGGATGGCCCTCAAAGCCGCTCCCCTTGGGCACGGTTATTTTTATGGCTCGCAATGAGGCATCCTCTTCGGTATAGTACGGTGCGAGCTCCACTAGCAAAGGTTCCGGTTCGGGCAGAGGCTCAGCCTTTCTCGTTATGCCCTTGAAAAGCCCGATCGCTTTTTCAAGCAACGAGGGCACCTTGCCATCGTCCGTGTACGCGGCCGTTCCCGTGCGGATGCCGAACGGCTCGAACGGGGGCTCGAGGTCCACGGGGCGCTCGTACAGGTACCACCCGCGGCAGCGCTCGTCCCAGTTGTAGAACTGGGCCGTCCGTATCTCGGAGCGGGTGAGCATCAGTTAAGGGCAAGGTTCCTGCCAAATGCCCTGCGCTCGCTTTCCGACAGGCGGATCGCCGTGTCTTTGGTACATTCCTCGACCGCCCTCATGATGGCGGCATGTACGGTCTCGCGGTACATGTTCTCGGTATCAAGTTCGTGGTACGTGCGCATCTGGCCCACCCTTGCCAACAGGTTGCCGAGGTACGGGATGCGGTAGAACAGCGCCTTCCACCAGACGGTCTTCTCGCCGAACCAGTACGAGACATACAGTCCGGTGCCGAACGGCGCGGCGCATACGTCGAACACGAACTCGTTGCGGCTTATGCGCAGGTACTCCCGGCTGCTTGAGAACATGCCGCCCTCTTTGAACGAGACGCGTTCGATCGAGACGGAGGAAACTTTGTACTCGACAATGATGGCCTCAATTAATTTGTAAAATTCCTGAACGGAAAATTGGTGGTTCGGGAATAAATGGTGCCAGCGATCTAGAATGATGGGGATGGGTGTAGTAAACATGGTAAGTAGTTTTGGCCACCATTAATTTATGCAAAATAAATCAATTGCGAAAACTAACTTTTATATTCACTTCTTGCGCTAAACGGCTTGCTCGGCTTCCCCTCTATCATCAGCTTGGTATAAAAATGATAGTTGGGCAGGCTTATCAGGTCTTCCGTATCGAACACGGGGTACATTTCCCTCCCGATATGCCGCGCGTCGTCCGCGCCTATCCTGAACACCATAAGCGTTCCCGCATTGCCGATGATGGCCCGGCGGATTTTTTCGTCCAACTGGTGGAGGTACTGGTGCGCGAGCGTCATGCCCACCCTGAACTTGCGCAGCTCGGAGAACATGTTGACCAATGACAGCGTGGTAAAGTTGTGGAACTCGTCGAGGTACGCCATGAACGGCACACGGGCATCCTCGTCCGTGTCCGCCCTGCTGAACGCCGCCGCGCCAAGGGAGGTAACGAAAAGTGCCCCGAGGATTTTGGCCGCGTCCTCGCCTATGTGGCCCTTAGAGAGGTTCACCAACACTATCTTCCGCTCGTCCATGGCCTTTCGCAGCGACACCTCGTCGGGGTTTTCCGAGAGCACGCGCTTGATGACGGGGTGCGCCAGCAGGCCGCCCACCTTGTTGAGCACCGGCATAAGGTCGTACTTGTTGTACTCGGGGAACTCGCGCTTCCAAAAAAGCCTCACGCTCTCGTTTTGTACATTGGCAACCGCCCGTTTCCTGTATTCCCTGTCCAGCAACAGCTTGGGCAGGTCCTCCACGGTAGCGGAGGGCTGGTCAAGGAGCGTCAGGATGGCGTGGCGCAAGATGTGCTCGAGTTTCACGCCCCATGCGGTGTGCCAGAGCTTTTCAAAGGCTTCCAAGATACCGGCGGCCACAAGGGAGCGTTTCTCGTACGATACCCTGCGGAACGGGTTGTACCTGAGCGAGAGGGCAAGGTCCGGGATGTTGAAATAGACAACGTCCCGTTCCCGTTCCTTGGGCACCACCTTGCGCACACTCTCCACGAAGTCGCCGTGCGGGTCAAGCAGGCACACCCCTCGGCCCGCCTCGATGTCCTGCACCAGCATCGTCCTCATGAGGGACGACTTTCCCGTGCCGGTCTTCCCGATGATGTACGTGTGCATGAGCCTGTCCCCTTGGTACATGCCGAAACGCTTGTTGCCGTTGCGGGCGTTGGTGCGGCCGAGGTACGTGATGCCATTGTTCTTTTCCATGTCCGTAGTATGGGGCATGGGATATGGGGACAAAGCGGCAAAACTCTTTCAAAACAGCGTATTGACAAATATTTTATAATATGATACAATATTATAAAATATGACCTATGAAAAACGAAACCTTCCTTGTTGTTTTAGCCATAATGTGGCTAATATCCCTAGTGTTTTTTACGCTCTCAAGCGAACTCAGGGACATTCCCACCAGACGAAAAGCCCAAAGGGTATTTTACCTAAGCATTGTTGTCCAAGTAGTATTCCTGAATGTGTTTTTCTGTCAAACCCTTTCCGAACGTATTTTGTTTTCGGGGATAGGATTATTACTTCCGGTTTTAACAGAATTAAACTATAGAGTGTACCTTAATTCTAGAACAGGATACCTAATGAAAAAACGGCCATCCCAATGATGGTCGTTTTCAATTTGCATTGGTTCACCTGATCCTACTTCTTCTTTGCTTGCGTGTTAGACGCTTCTTCCTTTTCAATATCGCTTTTGATTGCGTCTATAACCAAGTAAATAACCGTACCGATCAAAACGGTTGCCGTAAAAACCATAAGATGGGCGCGGAAGTTTAAATTTGTTCCTACATCATATGGGAAAACAGTTAAGCCCAAGTTGTTTATGGTCAAGGAAAGCAAACCAGTTCCTACTGGGACAAGCACCCAAAACAAGGTGGTTTTTGGAAAATTATTAAGCTCGGTAAAATTCTTTAAGGAGAAATCTTTAAAATAGTTGCTCTTGCCGAAAATACTGAAACTCATTATAATTCCCACATTTATGGCAAGTAGAACGAGCATTTTTCCTAGATATCCAAAGCTTTCCTTCACGGTACAAGCATGCAGATATTGGGTTAGCACGTTTGCGGCTTCTGCTACCAATGAAACGCTTATTAGTAGCAACATCAGCGCAATAACGCCCGGTAGGAGCAAAAGATAGCCGCTGGCAATTTGCGATATAGTATAAATCAAGGTTTTCGGAAAATGTACTATAAAATAGTCAACAATATCAGACAGTGCGGGGCGAGAAAAATCTAGTCTGGAAAACGACCTTATGATTACATATAGGCCGAAAATCATTATTGATATGCGAAAAAACATGTTGCGCCACTCTAAGACATCCGTAATCCAAGGATTACTTTTTAGGTAAGGTGTTGAATAGGTATAAGTTTGGCCATTACCTGCCAAGAAAAAAATTGAAACTACCGTCCAGAGCACGATAACAACCAACCAACTTGATTCCACCTTGATCTCATAAACATCTCGAACGAGAAGAGCCAATACAAACACAAATAGTATCCAACTTATTACTGCAAGCGAATGCATCCAAACTTGCGGCAAAGGATCGTATTCCCCTAAAATGGTTATATTAAGAGAGGGGAAGAGTGCCGCTAAAAGAAGTAAGGTTACGATTGGCTGTAAAACAACAAATTCTCCAATATCATCACCATCCATAAACATAGATACGAATAGGCTAGCAAGAACAAAAATGAGCGTTATCTTGACTAAATAATACGCATTAAAGTATGACAGGAAATCAAATAGTTTAATACCAATAATCCCATATTCCAAAAGGGTGAACCACAAGACGTTCACAATGAAAACAACTCCCAGCAAACAGAACTGCAACACGTATTGATCCTTATTTGTCTTTTTTTCTATCTTGGGACCCATTGAGAACCTTATTTAAATACATTATTTGTTGTCATTCTTGTAAATTTACGCCAATATTGAAGATATAAAAACCACCGCATATGGAACACGTAAATAAGCCATCTTGTAAGACGGCTTATTATTTCTTATTGAAGCAGGTATTCCTCGACTTTCTCGCGGAGCAGGCGGCGATTCGCTTCCGTCAGGCTTTTAAGCACCCGGCCGGTATTTTCCCTGTCCCACCGCGCGATCCTTTCCACGCCCTGCCACTCGGCGTTGGCAAGGCACTCGGCAAGCCACTCCCCGGAGATGGGGTCGTCGGGGTAGGTCGCGTTGTACAGGGATACGGGGTCCATGCCGTAACGGTCGCACAACTGCGCGTACAGGTGGAACACGGGCGCGGCGATGGAACCGTCGCAAGCCTGCCCCGCACGGTACGGGCGGGGGCTCTCCGTGCCGTAGTCCATGGTATCGAGGAGTACCTGTAGCTCCGACGGTTTCCCGGCATAGGTATTCAGGAAAAAACGGACAGAGCCTTTCCTCCTGACAAGGCACTCCGCAAGGTACACCTTGCCCGGCTCCACGTATTCCACGTACACGCTGTACTCGCCGTTCCGCTTGTCCGTGACAATCCCGGGATGGCCGGTAACATCGATGGCATGTTCCTGTTTGGGTTCTTTTGTAAAGGGCTGCATGGTCTGGTTTTTTGTTTGCCCCAGTATGGCGGGCGGGCACCGGACGGGATAGCGGCAAACCTTTGCCAAAAGAAAGGGCCGCGTTGTACGGCCCTCGCTCACGTGCATTTAGTGATGGTTATCTTCCCCTTGTATATGCGGACCCGTATCCTGTCGCCCACCCCGAACCCGAGCCTCGCGAGGTACCTTCCCTTGAGCCGTATCAGCGGCAGCCGCTCCGGCCCGCGGTGGTAGCCGTACTGCACCTTGTGCACGGCCTCCCTCGGTTTCTTAGTTTCCATGGCCGCCGGTATTTTCCCCGAGGATGTGGTCAACGGCCCGCTGGGCCTTCGCCGCGGCGAAAACCGCCATGCGCCTGTCGTCCCGCAGCCGCTTCAGCCAGCTCTGGATGTACGCGGCGTTGTGGGCAAAGCCGTCCATGGCCATGCCCGTGCGCGATGCAAGGAAGCACGCGCCCATCTCGGCCACGAGTTCCTCGAACGAGTACGGCTTCGGTTCAAGGTGTTCGATGATCTTTTCGGTGACGATCGTGTATACGTCCCGCTTCTGTCTCGCTTCCATAGGTCCTGTTTTTTGTGAAAGGATGTTTGGAAGGAGTATGGCGGTATACGGGGCGGGAACGTAGCGGGAAAAGGTTGCCCAAAGGCAATGCTCCGCACTTTTATAAAGAATTGAGAAAATTGTTACATCGGGGAATGTTCCGCAACGAACCGGATCATTTTTGACACTTCCCCTTTGCCCAAGGGGCTTACCTTGACCGGCCTGTCCCATAGACCGAGCCTTTGGAGTGCCGCCTGCTTTTCTTCCCATGTGGCGTGGCCATTGGTGGCATCCAGGTACGCGTCGAGCACGTCTTCAAACGTTCCGAGCTCCTGTATGAACAGGATTGCGTGGGGTATGTGGTGTGTCATGGGCCCTTCCCCGGTCAGGAAATGGAGCAAATTGTAAACGTCCTCCATGGGTGACATCAGCGTGCCCGTCGCGATCCCCGCGACGACTTGGAACGGGAAGGTTTTCTCTTGCATGTCCCCTCTAAGGTAACAAAAAAAGGGGGGTTATTCGATGGCGAGCTTGCCGGTCCGCACCCGGTCCCCGGCATCCGTTATGCGGTACAGGTACATGCCCGGCGGCAAGCCGCTGAGGTCCATCCGCCACTCGCCGAAGCCGTGGCTATTGAGCGGGTGCTCCGCAGCCAGTACCTTGCGCCCCGCGAGGTCGTAAAGCCCGAAGTCTGCCGTGGCGTTCGGCATGCCGTGGTTTAATATTACCCGCACGGTACCGTTGGCGGGGTTTGGGTAGACGGTCACCTGTAGTGTCGCCAGTCCCAGCGGTTCCACGCCCACGTCCGTCAGCGTATCGCACCCAGGCACGAGGCAGCCCATGCTGTCGAGCTT
>CAYYZT010000087.1:0-232 GCA_964476015.1 uncultured Chitinophaga sp. | reverse complement strand
CGAGCTTCACCAGCCAGAAGTCCGTATGCGTGGAATCTCCAAGATTAGGATCTCGCTGCGTGCTGCCAAGGGCGAGTATCGCACCCGTGGCGGTATCCACGTCGAAGTCGTAGAAGTTGCAGAGGGCGTGCGGCCCGGATATGGCAGGGTCATTAAAGGAATACTCCCTGCTCCACAGCAAGCCGCCGGAACCGTCCAGCTTGGCCAGCCAGCCGATATGGGTGCCGTGGGC
>CAYYZT010000086.1:5174-10733 GCA_964476015.1 uncultured Chitinophaga sp. | reverse complement strand
GACACCAGCAGCAGCCTATTGGATATGCTGGTGTCCGTTTGGGCATAGGTGGCCCACGCCAGCGAAAGCAACAAGGAAGCGAGTAGGGTGCGTAGCATGTAGGTCGGTTGGTGTGGGTTGTAGAAAACGGAAGGTTATTTGTTCATTGGCGCATACGTGGCATCCACTGTCACTTCCACCACTTCGGCAATGTTGTTCATTTTGCCGCCGGGTATTTTGATGCCATGGTCGGCCACGCGAACGGGAAATTTCGCCTTGGCCTTTACCGTACCGCCCTTTATGGTGATGGTGCCATCCGTAACATAATGTTTGGTAACGCCGTGGATAGTGAGGTTGCCGCTCACTTTTACTTTGTATTCACCATCTTTGGTAGGGTCAATGGTATTGGGGCTTTCCACTTTGCCGCTGAAGGTAGCCTCTGGAAACTTGCCCGACTCCATATAATTGTCGTTGAAATGCTCCTGCATCAGGGCTTTCTCGAACTGGAAGGTTTTGATGAGCATTTTAAACACCACTTCGCCGGTGGCAAAGTCTATGATGCTGGTTACTTGGTTGCTCTTGCCCTCAATATCTTCCAACGAAGCCTTGGAGTAGAAGCCCACATTGGCCGTTTTGGTGAAGTATTTTTGCGCGTTGGCACTCATGCCTACCGTAGTGAGTGCCAATATAAGTACAATGGTTTTCATGGCGTATGTGGTTGGGGATTAATGGGTTGTCAATCGTTTTGCGCGCCTCGGTTTACCCAGGCTTTTATTTTGGCTATATCACATTCGGGCAATTTGGGCTGGCCTTTGGGCATGGGGCAACATCCGGTGTGTTCCATGGCCAACATCAGGCGGCCGTTTACGGCCCACCCCCTTAAGCTGCCATAGTCTTCCAAGTTGATGCCTGCGCCCGATGCCCCGGCCGAAGAGGCGCTGTGGCACGAGTAGCAGTTGCCTTGCAAAATCGGCTTTGCCACGGCATTTAAAGTAGCGGAGGTAGTATCGCAAAAAGGCGTATAGGGATAGAGGTCCTCCTCGTTGTTGTAGGTACATCCGGTGTGCATAGCGGCCATGCCAGCTACAAGTATGCCAAAAACCATGGCACCTAGAAATCTTCCCATTCGCTTAAATCCTTTTGCGGTAACGTGTTGCAGGCCAAAGCTAACAATACTGTTGCTTTATCGCAATAACGCTTTCATTTTAACGTAAAAAATAAAGTTAGCAAATATTGTTTCTACCTTTGCCCAACAACACAAAACATAACCACAATACATGAAAAACTGGGTTAAAATTCTTTTGGTTATCGCATTGTTAGGCGCGGTAATAGGTGCCGGGGTTGCATTTATGGTTTACAATAAGCCGCACCAACAGGTAATTGACGCCAAACCGACTTTTGATTATACCGCCAACGCTTTGGTGGCGGAACTGGCCAAAGATACCGCAGCATTCAAACAAAAAATTACCGACAAGGTTATCAGGTTACGGGGCCGGTGCGCGTGGTAACGCCCGATAACAACGGCGGCGCAACGCTTTTGCTGGAGGCAGGCCAATACGGCTTGGATGATATCAGTTTCCAAATGGACAGCTCGCATATGGATGGCGTGCTTACCCTTCCCGCAGGCAAACAAGTAACTATTAAAGGCATTTATAGCGGCCACCAATACGAAGACGTGCTGGAAAGCTGGACAATCTACCTCAACCGCTCTGTGCTGGTTAAGTAATTTGCAGTTCGGTTATATCAAACTCCAACTGTTTCGATTCGCCCGTGGCAAGCTTGCGGCAGTATTCCAAAGTGTCCAAATGCTTTTGGGTGGCGTTGGATGGGGCTAGCTTATGCGTGAGCACCACGTAGAGCAAGAAACTCCTCAACTCCAGAAACAGCGGCAACTGCTTTTGCCAGTCTTTAGGCAACGGATTTTCTTGTTGATATCCCTTGATAAAATGCTTGAGGAAATAGGCTGTAAATTGTTGATAATCTAGGTTGTTATGTCCTTTCCAAAGGGCATAGTAAAGCGGGATGGCGATATCGTGCGCAAAGTGCTGGTAGCAGCAGTCGTCAAAGTCGAATGCCGTGAGCCGCTGTTGGTGTACAAAGAAATTGCCGTGGTGCAAATCGGTGTGTACCAAGCCAAAACTGTCCGCATTCGTGGGCAGTGCTTTGATGGCCGCCACCAACTCGTCGAAACGCTGCCGGGCTTTCGGGTCCAATCTATCATCGTTGGCACCGTTGGTTAAATGCGGGTCGTCGTACCATTGGTATCGAGGCGCGATGCCGGGAGAGGGCACGTAATCCTTTGCCAACCGATGCATCTGACCTGTTATGCGGCCCCAATCTTCCAATATATCCGGCTCCAGTTCAAAACCCTCCTTCCCTACCCCATCGGCTTTATGGAAGATGGATACGATGAAGTAAGTGCCGTCTTCCGCTTCTATTGCCGCGGCCAACGTGCCGTGTATGTTTTCGATGGGCGCGGCCACGCTTACGCCATGCCCGGCCAAGTAGTGTACAAAATCCAGTTCGGCCAATACCTGCCCCAAACTGCGGTGGCTGCTGTGGGTAAAACGTAGCACACGCGGCCCCAATGGGTGCTGAAACTCGAAAACATAGTTCTCAAAACTACCTAGCGGATGCAGGGCGCTTAGGCTGGTATCTGCTAGTGTTGCGGCTTGCGATTGGATATTTTGGGTAAAAACCCCGGCTACTGTTGCTTCCATACGGTAAACATAACAGCCCTTGCGGCATTTGCCTTAATATTTAGATAAAATGCCCAGTATGACCGCCCAAAAGCCAATGGCCTATTCTATGGGCAAGGTGAAGTAGAACGTGGCCCCGTTACCTAACTCCGATTCGGCCCAAACCGAACCGTGGTGGCGGTTTACAATACGGCTCACAATGGCCAGCCCCACGCCCGTGCCCTCAAACTCGGAGGTGGTGTGCAACCGCTGGAACACGGCAAAAAGTTTGTCGGCAAAGCGGTTGTCAAAGCCCGCCCCGTTATCCTTGATATAGAAAACGGCCTTGTCCTGCTCTGTTATGGCACCAATTTCCACGTGCGGCGATACCACTTTTCGGGAGTATTTTACCGCATTGGAAAGCAGGTTCTTCATCACGTGCATCATTAGCGCATAGTCTGCCTGCACGGTTGGCAATGGCTTGATGTCGATGGATGCGCGATGCTCCATTTCCCGGTTTATCTCCTCCATTGCGTGCTGGGCGAGCTGTAGCATGTCCACTTCCTGTTTCTTCACCTCTTGCCTGCCCAGTTTGGAAAAATCGAGCAAGTCGTCAATGAGCTGGCCCATGCGGTACCCGCCGGCCAATATCATGTCCAGCACGCGTTTGGCGTTCGCATCGAGCTGTGCGGAGTATTCCTGCTCCAGTATCTTGGCAAAGCCGATTACAGAGCGCACGGGTGCCCTTAAATCGTGCGACACCGAGAAGCTGAACGACTCCAAATCTTGGTTCATCTCTTGCAGGGCAAGGTTTTTCTCGGCCAAGGTTTGGTTTAGTTGGTGCAACGATACTTTTTGCTGGTGCTTCTCGATAAAAAATTTCACTTTGTTAATCAATATCTCTGGCTGAAAAGGCTTGGTAATAAAGCTAAAAGCCCCTTGTTCGTAGCCTTTGAATATATTGATGTGGTCGGTGTACACGGCAGAGATGAAGATAAAAGGCAGCGTGGCGGTGCGCTCTTCCTCGCGCAATATGGTGGCCAGCTCGTAGCCATCCATATCCGGCATCTGTATGTCCAACAGGGCAAGGGCGAAATCGTGGTAGAGGGTGGCCATAAGCGCTTCGTTGCCGCTGTGGGCTTTTACTAGCTCTACGTCCAAGTGTTTCAACACCACCTCAAGGGCCACAAGATTTTCCGGCCTGTCGTCAACGATGAGTATTTTGGGCCTTTTATCCATAGTAAGGCATTTTACTTGTTCAACCATACTCGCATCAAAGAGAGCAGCCGCTCCACGTCAATCGGTTTGGATATATAGTCGTTGGCACCAGCATCCAGGCACTTCTGTTTGTCGTCTTTCATGGCTTTTGCGGTGAGGGCGATTATGGGCAAATGCTTGTGCTCTACTTGCGCTCGTATTCTCCTCATGGCTTCGTAGCCATCCATTTCTGGCATCATAATGTCCATCAGCACCATATCGATGCCGGGGTTTTGGGCCAGCAGTTCCAATGCCTTCACGCCGTTTTCGGCCTTGAGCACGTCTATGCTTCGCTCTTTCAATATTTTGGAAAGGGCAAACACGTTGCGCATGTCGTCGTCCACCACCAATACTTTGCGGCCTTGGAAAATCACATCCTTGTCGTAAAGGCTGATAATCATTTGGCGTTTGCTGGCGGGCAGGTTGTTTACGGTGCGGTGCAAGAAAAGGGCGGTCTCGTCCAACAACCTTTCTTCCGATTTTACGCCCTTTATGATTACCGATTCGGCATACTTTTCCAGTTCGTCGTTTTCCGCACGCGTTAGCTCACGGCCCGTATAAATGATGATGGGCGGTGCTTTCTTGTCTTCGTTTTGCCCTAGTGCATGGATGAAATCAAAGCCGCTCATATCGGGCAGCCCTAGGTCGAGCACCACGCAGTCTATCTGCCCGTCCAAAATATGGTCGAGCCCCTGCTGGCCCGTGGCAGCTTCAATACAGTGTACATCGCCGTTGCCTATCAGCTTGCAAATTGCTTTGCGAGAGTTGGCGTCGTCTTCCACAATCAACAGGTTCTTCATCTTGCGGTCGATGAAGTTTTCGATGCGGGTAAAGGCTTCTTCCAGTTGTTTTTTATCGATGGGCTTGGTCAAATACTCCACCGCGCCTTCTTTAATAGGATCGATGGTGCGCTCGTTGGCCGAGATAATGTGTACGGGCACGTGTCTTATGGCCGGGTCGGCTTTTAGTTCCGCCAGCACTTTGTTGCCGTCCATGCCGGGTAGGTCAATATCCAGTATTATGGCATTGGGCTTATAGCGGGCTGCCAACCTCAAGCCATCCTCGCCCGTGGCGGCGGCCAGTATTTTAAAGCCTTTTTGACGGGCTTGGCGGGCCAGTACCGATGCAAAGTTGATATCGTCTTCCACAATCAACATTACCTTATCCAAATCCGCAATCTTGTCCCTATCGTCGTCAATGGACGGATAGTTTACAAAGTCGGATTTTATCGGTTCCTTTTCCCGCCTGGTGGGTGCCGGGGCAGGCTCTGAAACAGGGCGGTACAATTTGGGCTGCGGCGGCGTTAAAGGCAATACAAGGGTGAAGGTGGAACCCTCATCCATCTTGCTTTGCAGCGTTATCTCGCCGCCTAGCAGCTCTGCCAGTTTCCTGGAAATGGACAGGCCCAATCCGGTGCCGCCGTACTTGCGAGACGTGCCCCCCTCGGCCTGTTGGAATGCTTCGAAAATAGTGAGTTGCTTATCTTCCGCAATACCGATGCCCGTATCGGCAATGGAAATGGAAATGGCATTGGTGCCGTGCGGCTGTATGTTTACGCTCACGCTGCCATGGTCGGTAAACTTAATGGCGTTGCTCAGCAGGTTTTTTATAACCTGATCGAGCCTCTGCGAATCGGTTTGTAGGG
>CAYYZT010000086.1:0-5164 GCA_964476015.1 uncultured Chitinophaga sp. | reverse complement strand
CTTCGTGCAACTGGATGTTGAGTTGCAGCGATTTTTCCTCGGCCTGCCTACGGAAGTTTTTATAAAGCTGCTGGGCCCAGTTGGTAAGCGAGATGTTTTCGAGTGCGAGGGTCATTTTGCCCGCCTCAATCTTCGATAGGTCTAGCACCTCGTTAATCAGGTTCAGCAAGTCGTAGCCACTCTTGTTAATAATGTCGGCACTTTCCACTTGGTCTTCGGTAAGGTTGCCTTCCTTGTTCTCGGCCAAGTCTCGGCTCAAAATAAGCAAGCTGTTTAGCGGCGTGCGCAACTCGTGCGACATATTGGCCAAAAACTCCGATTTGTACTTGCTGCTCACCTCCAGTTGGCGGCCCTTTTCTTCCAGTGCCGTGCGGGCCATTTCCACTTCTTGGTTCTTGGACTCCAACAGTTGCGTTTGCTCTTCCAGTTCCTCGTTGGTGGTTTGCAGGTCTTCCTGCTGCTGGCGCAGGTTTTGGGTGTGCTCCTCCAGTTCCTCGTTTAGCTGGCGCAACTCTTCTTGCTGCGTTTGCAGCTCTTCGCTCTGTAGCTGCGTTTCCTCCATCAAATTTAATATACGCTTGCGCGCTATGGCCGAATACACACTGATGGCCACGCTTTCCATGGAGTTTTCTATAAATTCTTTCTCCGTTTCGGTAAATGGCACAAAGCGGCCTATTTCCACAACACCAAGCGTATTGCCTTCCAACACAAACGGCGAAATGATTACGTTGGCCGGATATGTATCCACCACGGCAGAGCGCACTTTTATCTGTTGTTGGGATATGCCTTCCAGCAATTTGGCTTTTTTCGATACCGCTACTTGGCCCACCATGCCCTCGCCGAGGGCAAATTTGGTAGGCACCCCGTCGTTGCTGGATACGGCGTATTGGCCTTTAAGCTCCAAATCGTTGCCGATATCCAACACCAAATATATGGCACCCACTTGCGCATCGAGGTACTGGGCCATAAAAGCTACTATGTTGTTGGCCAGTTCTTCTATCTCTTGGTCGCCTCGCAATTTTTCGTTCAGGCGATTTTGGCCAGCGGTAAGCCAGTTATGCCTTTGGTTTTGCTCCGTAGTGTGGCGCAATGATTGGGTCATGCGCTGCAAGGATATGCCCAAAGTGTCCTTGCCCGAAAGGGGTTTGTAGTCTTCTTGGTAATTGCCGGCGGCCACCTTGCCGGCACTCTCGGTAATTTCATGGAAACTTTGCGCAATGCTGGAGAGGGCGTTGGAAACAGGCTGTAGCTCATCTTGCACAGCATCATCAAACTTTTCGTCGAAATGCTCGCGGCTGGCTATTTTGCGGGCATTGGCTGCAATGGTATTGATGCGGTTGCCCACGCTCCTAATAATCCAGAACACTGTGGCTGCTGCCAAAAACATAACCACTACAATCAATATCATAATCAGCTTAACCGAATCGTGGTACGTTTCTTGGCTCTGTACACGGTCGGCCTCCATCAAAGCCTTGTTCCTGTTTATTATCTCGTTTACGGTATGGGTGGTGGCTTCCCTGGCCACAAAACCATCGGTAATGGATATCTGGAACGCCTCATCAAACCTATCTAGGCCCGATAGCTCTATTATCTGCGCCAATACAAGCTTGTACTTGGCCCACGACACCTTGAATTCGGCCAGTTGGGCCTTGCCCTCTTCGGTAGCAATGCCCCCCAGTTGTTCAATGCTTGTTTCCATTTGGATAATGCTGCTATCAAGCCTGCCCAAATACTTCTGCCGCTCAATGGAGTCGAGTTTGAAAATCAGGTTTTTCTCCACCCGTGTTACATCCAGCATCGACATGGTTACGATGTTGGACAGGTACAGCCGCTGCGCCGAGCGTTCTACCATATAAGCTAGCCTATCGTTTGCTTCCGATAGCTTGGTAATAGTAAATACCGTGGCCGACACCAACGTGAGGAATACAAGAATAAACCCTGCGAACAATTTTGACCTGATAGTCAGATTCATATTTTATATATTAGCTATAAGCATTGTTGAATAAGTAAACCTACGATTTTTTCCAGCGAATTTACATAAGGATTTTTCACAAATGTTATGGCACTTTTCGGCATCATTTGAGCTTCAGCCGTTTGTGGATCCTGCACAATAGCCAATCCGCCGTTTTCTTCTATCATTTGCAGCCCCTTGGCACCATCGCTACTGGCCCCTGTAAGCACTATCCCTATTAGCTTTTCGCGGTACACATCGGCTGCCGATTCGAAAAGCACGTCAATGGACGGGCGGGCGAAATTCACCTTATGGTCGTGCGAGAGCGAAAAGGTTTCGTCAGCCTCTATCAACAAATGATAGTCGGGTGGCGCAATATAAACATATCCGGGCGCTATTGGTTCTTTGTCTTCCGCTTCTTTTATCTTGAGCTTGGTCATTTCGTCCAAGTGTGAAATCCAGAAACTATCGGATTGCGGGCTAAGATGCTGTACGATGATGATGGGGCATGGAAAGCCCATAGGCAATGGCAATAACAGCTTTTTAAGGGCATTTAACCCTCCCGTTGAAACACCAACCACAACCACCCTATACTTCATAGTAACCCTAGCGTTATAGTTCAATACCGCTTCTTGAATATACGGTATTTCTTATCAATATCAACATATTTATCGGCCACCTCGGTAAACCGGATGCTCTCTTTCGACCCCAAACATAAGAAACCCCCGGATATTAAACTATCGTAAAACAGTTGGTGTACCTGGGTTTGCAGGTTTTGGTTGAAGTATATCATTACGTTTCGGCACAGCAACAGGTGTACTTCTGCAAACACGCTGTCAGTCACCAAGTTATGGTTGGCCCATACTATGTTTTTCTTCAGCGACTGGTTCATGATGGCCATGTTGTAGCTCGAAGTATAGTAGCTGGAAAAGTCTTTTTGCCCGCCAGAACGTTGGTAATTCAAGGTATAGTCGCGTATTTGGGCGGTGGTGTAAATGCCCTGTTTTGCGTGGTCGAGCGCGGCTTGGTTAAAGTCGGTGGCATAGATGGTGGCTCGGTCGTAAAGGCCCTCTTCCTGCAACAATATGGCCATGGAGTACACCTCCTCGCCAGTGGAGCAGCCCGCATGCCATATTTTAATAAACGAGTATGTTTTAAGCGTTGGTATTACAAGCTTTCGGAGTGCTTGATAAAACTCGGCATCGCGAAACATCTCCGTTACGGTAATGGACAGGTCTTGCAGGAAGGCGGCAGCGAAGTCCTTGTCTTTCAATATCTTATCTCGAAGCTCAATACTGGTTTTTATATGCGAAAGTGCCATCCGGTGGCGGATGCGTCGCTTCAAATGGGCTTCGGAGTAGTTGCGGAAATCGTAGCCATAATGCTGGTAAATGGCCTCCAATAGCATCTTTACGTCGACATCCAGTACCTCTTTGTTCATTACATTGCTCTTTATAGAGATGCGAAATATTGGTTAAATCTAATGGTATATTTTGGCAATGTTTTTACGCCAAGCAAATTTGGGGCCGAATTATTGAGGCATTTTGCGACATTTTTTGAGCTATTTTTACGATAAAAACCGCCTTTTTATCGTAAAAATGCCTCAAAATAGCACAATTGAGCTATTGTTTGCGGTATTTTTATCCACCGAGGCAAGTGTGGAAATTTCCGTTACGGAATTTTTAACTTTGGCGGGAGATTTTCAATCCCAAACCACCCGTTTTGACCTTTTCGGCCACCGAACCCTCCCCATCGCCCGACCAAACTAAGCGAAACACGCGGCAGCACTATGTTCTATTGGTATTGTTGTTGGCCCTCTCCTATTTTCCGCTCTTCTTGCACCTGGATTCCGACCCTATCCATGCGTGGGACGAATCCATGTTTGCCATGCGGGCTTACCACTTGGCCAATGAAGGCGTTTTTCTCGACGATTTCGGCAAATACGAGGCTGGCTTTGAAAACCCCAACATCAAGCCGCCACTTGGTACTTATCTTCAGGTATTGTTTTTTAAAACATTAGGGTACAATGAGTTATCGCTTCGACTACCGATAGCGATATGTTGCTTGTTCACCGCCATTGGTTTGTTTTGGTTCTTCGGTCGCTATTTCCAGAACCCACTATTGGGCTTTTTTGCCGCGCTGGTGCTGCTTTGCAGCCCTGGGTACATCTATCCACACGTGGCCCGCACTGGCGACCACGAGGGATTGCTGGCTTGCCTGCTATTGGCGGCCTTGCTATGTTTCTACCTTTTCGTGGAAAGGCATCAAACCCGATGGATTTACTTAACAGCCGTGTTCTTTGCCTTGGCCGTGCTCACCAAAAGTATAGTGGCGGTGCTTACACTGCCAGCATTGTTGCTTTACCTGATATATAAAGGTCAGCTTAAGAGCATCATTACGGACAAGCGGGTTTGGCTGGCTGTGAGCCTTTTTGTAGCCATAGTGGCCCTGCAATACGCCATAATACTCATCAATAGCCCGAAACACTTTGAATCATTGGTATCGCATAGCGGCTCTGAGCGTTTTGGCGTTACCGTACATGGCCACCGGGCACCGTTTGGCTTCTACTTCCAAGAGCTTTGGCAATGGAAGTTTTTTCCTTGGGTGCTGGCCCTGCCATTGGCCTTGGGACTGGCTTTTACCAATGCTTTCCGTGCTTATAAGGATATTGTAGTGCTGTTCTTCCTCGCCTCCCTGGCCCATCTTTTTGTTATTTCCTGCTCCCAAACCAAGCTGCCTTGGTACGATGCCGCTATTTATCCATGGCTGGCCATCATTGCTGCCTTTGCCCTGTGGGCCATTTGGCACGGATTGGCGCAGCAGCTACGTTTGGCCCAAAAAACAAACGCTGTGTTTGTGGCAATTTTTACGCTTTCGGTATTTGGCGTTGGCTATGCAAACTTAGTGGAAACCAACACCCACCGCCAGTTGCACAGCCCACTGCAACAAGTAGGGGCATTACTGAAAAACGTTCGGGATAAAAACCAGCAACTACGCACCTTTACCGTGTTGGATGCCGACCCCAAAGGCAATCTGGTGGCATCCTTTTACCTCGCCAGCATGAACCGCCATCACGGCTTCGACATCCATTGGCAGAACAACATGGAAGGCATTGCCATAGGCGATACCATTGGCTTTTGCGATGTGGGCATTAACAACCGCATCGACAGCCTGTACGCTACCGAGCAACTGCCGTCCACAGCAGTTGCTCGG
>CAYYZT010000085.1:8803-10734 GCA_964476015.1 uncultured Chitinophaga sp. | reverse complement strand
GCCGTGGAGGCTTACCCCGTAACGGCGGAAGAGGCCGCCAGCCTTAATTACGGTAGCTTGTTTATTGACCATCCCGAAGCAAAGGAATTGCTTGCCCGTATCCATACCCTGCCTTGGAACGAACCCGCCGAACTGAAAGCAGGCTTCACCGTACTGAAACTGCACGCCAAACTCAAGGATATACTAACACCCACGGATGCACCGATAAACCGTGCAACCGATACACCAATCAACCAATCAATCAACCTCATCTACTACGATGCCTTTGCCCCCACCGCCCAGCCAGAATTGTGGACGGAGGAGGTTTTCAAAGCTTTGTATAACCAAATGACCGATGGGGGCATACTGGTAACGTACTGCGCCAAGGGTAGCGTAAAACGAGCCTTAAAAGCGGCGGGCTTTACCATCGAGGCCCTGCCCGGCCCGCCCGGCAAGCGGGAAATGACCCGGGCCAGAAAAACGGCTTAACGCATTATCAAGGCTTACGGCTCAACACGGCAACCAAAAGGCTGATAACCACCCCGGCGGCCAATGACACGGGTACGTCGTATTGCCAATCGTCGAAGAACTCGTTGGGAAAACGGTCGAGCAAATACAAAGCCAGTCTCGAAACAGCTTGCATCAGCACATAAATACCCCCGCAAATAATAACGGCACTGCGCAAATCCCTAGCGGCGTTTTTTCTTTGGTAATAATAATTGAGCGTGGTGTTCATCATTATCATGGATAGCAATACCAACAGTATCACCCCCAAAGAGAGGCTGCTGTTGGGTGCCATATAGGCAAAAGCTACTTTTACCGCCCCTGCGGCCACGCCCCCAGTGAGCAGATATGGCCATAGGGGCGCGGTTTCGATAGGGGCAATCTCACGATCCAGTATTTCTTGCTCTTCCATAGAATAAAGATAAGGAGTATTCAGTATCAAGTAGTGCCCTTCGACTACGCTCAGGGTGACATTAGTATCAAGACCTTTATGTAGCGATTTAAGCAAAGAAGACTAAGGGAATACACCAAGCACACAAAGCACCTTAGTGGCCTTTGTGCTTATCTTTGTGTCCCTTGTGTTTAAAAATTTATGTGGGGGTATTTAAGTCTTGATACTATGAAAGTACGCAACCAAGCCGAAGTAGACCGTACCCTGCGCTGGGTGCGCCACGGTTTCCGTTTTTTGGAGACGGTGGCCCCACCGTTGGCGGGGCGGTTCGCGGCCTATTGGTTTTTCAAGCCCCTGCGCTACGCTGCCCCCCGCAAAGAAGCGTTGGCGGCGCAAGAAGCCCATCAATTTACCTTGAACGTGATGGGCACCCCCATACGGGCATACGCTTGGGGCGAAGGGCCGGTAGTCGTTTTCCTGCACGGGTGGAGCGGCCGCGGCACCCAATGCCGCGAGTTTATCAAACCCCTTACCAAGGCAGGCTTTAAACTTGTAGCGGTGGATGCCGAAGGCCACGGGGCATCGCCGGGTAGCCGCTCCGATGTAACCCTTTTCAGCGGCGCACTGGAGGCCGTTTGCCGCCATTTCGAGGGCAATGTGGCCGGGGCCATAGGGCATTCGCTGGGCGGGGCGGCCATACTGCTGTCCATAAAGGGCGGGCTGCACATCCCCAAAGTGGTGGTTATCAGCACGCCATCCATCGCCACGGATATCCTTACCGAATTTTTAAGCCGGGTGGGCGGCAGTGCCCGTACGGGCCAATACGTGAACCAACTGGTAAAGCAACGCCACGGCCATACGTTGGAGGAGTTTAGTGCCTACGAATCGGCCAAAGGATTGCCGCCCGTGCCCACCTTGCTGGCATACGACCGAACCGATACCGATGTACCCTTTTACCATGCCCAGCCACTGCTGGACACCCTGCAAAACGCCCGCCTGCTGGCCACCGAGGGCTATAGCCACACCCGCATTTTGCGCAGCCCCGAAGTGGTAAGCG
>CAYYZT010000085.1:8031-8793 GCA_964476015.1 uncultured Chitinophaga sp. | reverse complement strand
TTTTCTTGTAACAACTATGGTTGCGGTAAATGGTTTGCTTGTAGCAAATAGAGATATACGCTCTCGGCAAACATCTCCGTTAAAATGGGGCCAGGATGTGGATTTATAGGACTGGCCTCTAATTCATCGAATTTTGTAAACTGGCTCTCCATCTTGGGCAAGAGGTTGAGATAGGGAATCTCGACTTCGCTCATTATGCGGGTTAGGTGGCCATTCCTTTCCCCGCTGTTGCCCCTTATATCGTTGGGTGTTACTACAAACATGTACTGCAACGAATCGGCCTTCATAGTAGCATCAAAGGAAACAAGCAATTCTTGGTACTTCCGCAAGTTAGCCTCGGAGTAGAGTGCATCTTCCCATTGGCCGTAGTGGTACGCTAAAACCTTCTCCGAAATAAATTGAGCTAGCCAGGGCATTTTTTGCTCCAACCAAGTGGAGTCTGCTTCCAGCTTGGTTATTTGCGGGTTGTCGCCCATGTCGGGGTCATTCGTAACGAGTCCTACCAATAACAAATCCACGTCGTATTTATGGCCTTCCGAAAGGTAAAAATCCAGTTCGTTCAAGGTCGACCATCCGTTTTTGCCCCAGTGCAGCACCTCTATGTTCTTATTATACCGTTGCAGTTTTTGCTCCAGCCGGTGGCTCCATACCATTTCGTAAGGGATGCCATCGCCCCAAATAAAACTATCGCCCAGCACTGCTATCCTAAAGGTGCTGCTGCCTTTTTGATAGTTTCTGGCCCTGTCGGTAAATCCATAGGGG
>CAYYZT010000085.1:0-8021 GCA_964476015.1 uncultured Chitinophaga sp. | reverse complement strand
AGTCC
The DNA here is from genome assembly GCA_964476015.1 of uncultured Chitinophaga sp. Classification (GTDB taxonomy): domain Bacteria; phylum Bacteroidota; class Bacteroidia; order Chitinophagales; family CAIOSU01; genus CAIOSU01. The sequence goes on along the minus strand of CAYYZT010000085.1, from coordinate 8,016 downwards.
ATGCCCGACCCGTGGGTACTTTTGGGCTTTAGGATGTAATTGAGCAACAAAAGCACCATCACCAAAGAAACGATACTGAGCGCTATTCCCTGCAAGTAATATTTCCAGTTCTTTTTGGGCGTTGCGCTGTTCTTCATGTCGGCTTGGCTTTTCAATATTAAGAATACAAATATGCGGTTAAATACTGTTTGGGTGAAATCAGTATCTTCACCCGCATGAAACACCTCGTGGTTTCTTTTGCACTGATGCTGATGGGCACCTTACTTACTGCACAAAACCAAGAGTGGTGGCGCAACGCGGCCGTCTACCAAATCTATCCGCGCTCTTACCAAGACAGTAACGGCGACGGCATCGGCGATTTGGAGGGTATTATCTCCCGGCTGGATTATATCAAAAGCATGGGCTTTACCGCCATTTGGGTATCGCCGTTTTTTGCCAGTCCGCAAGCTGATTTCGGGTACGACATCAGCGATTATAGAGACTGTGCCCCGGAGTATTGCACCTACGCCACCATCATCAAGCTTATCGAGGAAGTACACCGGCGCGACATGTACATCATCTTCGATATGGTGATGAACCACACCAGCAACCAACACCCGTGGTTTTTGGAGTCGCGCGGCAGCAAAAGCAGCCCAAAGCGCGATTGGTACGTTTGGCGCGAGGGCAAGGGCAACAAGCCGCCCACCAATTGGCAATCGATGATAGGGGGCAACGGCTGGCAATATGATACGCTTACAAAAGAATGGTATTGGGCCTCGTTCTTGCCCTTTCAGCCCGACCTCAACTACCACAACCCCGAAGTGCGGCAAGCCATGTTGGACAACGTGCGCTTTTGGCTCGACAATGGTGTGGACGGCTTTAGGCTGGATATTTTTAACGCCTTGTTCGAGGACAACCAGTTTAGAGACAACCCCTTCGGCTGGGCCATACTGCCCAACGAAAGCAACCCGGACGGGTTTTTCCAGCACATGGAGCACACCATAGACCACCCCGGCAACTTTGCCTTCGCCAAAGAGCTGCGGGCCGTGCTGGATGGTTATGCAAACCCGCCCCGCTACTTGGTGGGCGAGGTGTTTGGCGATGCCAAGGTATTGAAGCAATACATCGGCGAGCAACGCGACGGGCTGCACACGGTGTTCCTGTTCGAAATGCTGGCGTTTAAGTTCAACGCAAGTTACTTCAGGCAATTGATTGGCAAGCTGGAAGCGGAGTTCCCCTATCCTTTCGATCCTACGTGGGTTTTCGGCAACCACGACCGCAAACGCAGCATTTCGCGTATGGGCAACGATGTGCGCAAGGCCAAGCTGCTGGCCCTGCTGCAAATGACGGTACGCGGCGTAGCGTTTACCTACATGGGCGAGGAAATAGGGATGAAACAGGCCCGCATCCCTTTAAAGCACGCGCAAGATTCGTTGGCGGTGCGCTACCGCTGGCTGCCGCAGTTTTTGGTGAACATGGCCCCCGAAAGCCTCAACCGCGACGAGTGCCGCACCCCGATGCAATGGGACGGCACCGCCCACGCGGGCTTTTGCCCACCAAACGCCCAACCGTGGCTGCCCATAACGGCAGGGTACGCAACCACTAACGTGGCCCATCAAGAACAAGACCCCAACAGCTTGTTGCAGGTGTACCGCAAGCTGCTCCACCTCCGTCAATCGCAGCCCGCATTTGCCAGCCCATATTTGGAGTTGATGCCCGAAAACGCACTACCCCCAAATGTATTGGGCTACTACCGGGGCCAAGGGGAGGAAAGGGTATTGATACTGCTCAATTTCAACGCCAAAGCGGTTGATTTGCCGCCGTTGGCCCAAACAGAAACGTTGCTGTCCCTCTTGCCCGAATCAAACCCGAAGTGCTTGGAAGGATACGGCGGTACTATTTTTAAGATTCCCCATTAAACCTTTGGGAACGGTTTTTGTCTAAAAAGCCATACTTTATTATTATACATGCAGTTTCTATTGGCCATTATATTATCAAACCTAGCACTGGGCAAGTTTGCCGAGCACCGGCAATCGGGTACCGAGGCGGGTACGTTGGTACGCCGCCACTGGGTACGCTGGGGGGCCAAACTGCGTAGGATATTTAAAGCTACATGGCTCACTATCAACATATTGGTTTGCTTGGTATTTGTATTGAGCTGTATTGCTCCCTATATCAATCCTAACACTACGGGGGTGCTGGCCGTATTCGGGTTGGGGCTGCCCATTGCGTTTTCCATGTTGAGCGGCTTGTTGCTCATTGGGGTGTTTGTAAACCGCAAACTAGCCATGCTGCCGTTGATATTGCTTATAGGCGGCAGCTACAACCTCCACAACTATGTCCCAATTTTTCCCCAACCGCACATCCCTTCTGAATATTACAAAAATATTTCTATAATGAGCTGGAACGTGATGAATTTCGATTTGCTCAACAACCATCACACCAGCACCAAGATAAAAGAAGAAGTTATTGCCAAAATACAACAGGAGAACCCCGATATATTGGTATTGCAAGAATTTTATAGCGGCACCGACAGCCTGTACAATACGCGCGACGAACTGCGCAAACAATACACCTACCATTACTTTGAGTCGCCTGTGCGCACCGAAGACGGGCAAAAGAAATGGGGGCAGGCCATTTTCTCCAAATACCCCATCGTAAACAAGGAACGCATCAATTTCCCGAACACGGAAACCAATAAAGCCATTATTGCCGATATTGTAGTGGACGGGCAAATGGTGCGCGTGTTCAACCTGCACATGCAGTCGGTACACTTTCAGCCGAGCGAATACTTGGCTATCGACAACCTTAAGTCGGGCAGTATCGGCAGCTTTCCGCTTGCTGACTTTTATGAAAAAATAAAGGAAGCTTTCCAAAAGCGGGGCAAACAGGCCGACATGATTGCCAAACACATCCAAAACACCAACGTGCCCGTAATAGTGGCCGGCGACTTTAACGATACGCCGCACTCCTATACCTATCGGGCCATATCGCGTGGCTTACAGGATGCTTTCTGGCAAACAGGCCATGGTTTTGGCAGCACCTACAACGGGCCCATCCCCGGCCTGCGTATCGATCATCTGCTGGTGGATGCGCGCATCAAGGTGGAAGACTTCGGCATCATCAAAGCCGATATTACAGACCACTTCCCCATCAAATCCATAATTGGCATCCCGGTGGAGTAAATGAGGAAATTCGTATCTTTAGTATATGCGCGCCTTAAAGTATTTACCTGGATATACCGTTGCCGATTACCAGCTTTGGGAAGGCGAGTGGGAACTGATAGATGGGCTTGCCTATGCCATGACCCCATCGCCCAACTTAAGGCATCAAGATATAGGCTCCGAGGTGCTTACGGAAATAAGGCAAAGATTAAAAGCCCTGAAAGGTTGTGGCAATGGCTGTAAAGTTATCTACGAACTGGATTGGATTGTAAACGACACCACCGTAGTTAGGCCCGATATTGCGCTTATATGCAACCAGAACGGTGATTTTATCCAACAGGCGCCCATATTGATTATAGAGTTGCTATCGCCCTCCACAGCCATACGCGGTCGGCACTTGAAGTACGAAATATACGAGGAGCAAAGGGTGCCTTATTATATCATTATCGACCCGGAAACACTGGCGTACAATATTTTTGTGCTTACCCATAACCGTTATGTAGAACAAAACGCTACTACGGCCTTTTCCATCAATGCAGACTGCGCACTGCTGTTTGATTTAGCGAAAATACTGGCAGCTATTTGAAGGCATTTGCAGGTTGATACGGTTATTACCCCTTCACCACATACCTCGACATTACCTTGCCCTCTTGGCTGATGATAGGCTCTTTGCCTTTCAGGGCTTTTTGTAGCGTATCGGTATCGAAATGGCGGATGGTAACTAGTTCCAAGTCTTCCGCACTGTCCACGGTATAATGTTGCTCCAAGGCTTTGATGAGCGATGGCAGCTTGGTTTTGTCGTGGTTGATGCAAACGCTAAAGCAGATGGCGGTGCTCTGCATCATGCCTACCTTCACCCCGAAATCGGCAAACAGGCGAAAAATCTGGCTCAGGTTTTCTTCGATGATAAACGAAAAGTCTTTGGTACCAAGGGTAAGCAAGGCTTGGTTTTGCTTGTAGATGATGGAAGGCACTTCGCCGTCGTGGCGGGTATCGGTGTTTACAATAGTACCCTGCTCGGTAGGATTGATGAACGAACGCACCCGTAGCGTAATATTCTTGTTCTGTAACGGTTTGATGGTTTTCGGGTGGATAACCGTGGCCCCGTAATAGGCCAGTTCCACCGCCTCGTTGTAGCTGATGTTTTGAAGCAAGCGGGTATCGGCAAAGTGGCGCGGGTCGGCGTTCAGTACGCCGGGCACGTCTTTCCAGATAACGAGTTCTTCGGCATCCAAACAATAGGCCATAATGGCTGCCGTGTAATCCGAGCCCTCGCGGCCCAGTGTGGTGGTATGGTTCTCCACCGTGCTGCCGAGGAAACCCTGTGTAATTACCAGCTGGCTATCGATAAGCGGTTGCAGCTTGGCGCGCACCAATTGCTCCGTTACCTCCCAGTTTACGCCGCCCTCGCGGTAGCGGCTATCGGTTTTCAGCACGGTGCGCACATCCAGCCAATAAACGGGCAGCCCCCGGTGGCGCAGGTAGTGGCTCACCATGTTGGTGCTCATCAGCTCGCCGAAGGATACGATTTGGTCGTACAGGTAATCATATCCGGCATCGATGGTAATATTTTTGAGCGTATAGAACCGTTGGATATCGAACAAACGCTCGAAAAACTGGTCCAAATCGCGGAAAGCGATGTGGTTCTTATCCTCGAACAGCGCATCCAATATGGCAAAGTGCCCATCCTTTAGGTTTTGGATGTGCTTGGCAGCTTCGTCGGCTTCCTTGTTATATACCGCTTCGGCCACCAACTCCAAGGCATTGGTGGTTTTGCCAAGTGCAGATACAACCAACACCAATTTGCTGCCTTTGTAAGAGGCTACAATATCGGCCACGTTTTTAATGGCATCGGCGTTTTTGATGGAGGCACCGCCAAATTTGAATACACGCATCGTTCGGTTAGGATTCTATGGTTGCGAAGGCATCCTTCGTAATGCGGCAGTCGAGCCAATCATTAACAAAGGATACCCGGTATTTTTTGTAGAAATTGATGGCCGGCTCGTTCCAGTCCAGCACTTGCCATTTCACCAGATTGGCCCCGGTGAGCTTAGCATAATCGAAAACGCTCTCCAGCAGTTGCTTGCCGATACCCTTGCCCCTAAAAGCCTCGCGCACCACCAAATCATCCAGATACACCATGCGGCCCTTCCAAGTACTGTAGCCGGTATAAAACAGGGCCATGCCCACCACCTCGTTGTTTATTTCGGCAATATGCACTTTAAAAATAGGGTCGGTGCCGAAGCCTTCGCGTAGCACGTCTTCCTCATTTACCAAAACCTCGTGGGGTGCCTTTTCATACTCCGCCAGCTCGCGCACCAGTTGCATAATGGTCGGCGCGTCTTCGGCCAAAGCGGGACGGATGTTGATATGTACGCTCATTTCAGGGGGCGAAGATAGGGGTTTTGGGCCAAGGGGTGAAGAAATTATGGATGTCCCAAATCGTCCTGCTGTGCCACGGCATACCCACCAACCACTAAATAGTCAACGTTTTTCTCGTTTAACAATCGCATAAACTCTTTGAAGTCGTTGGGGTAGTCCATGGGCTTTAATATATTGTTGGCGTAGAAACTCCAAAGCTGCCATCCGTTCAGCAGGGGTACGGCTCTTCCAGTAAGCCTTGTCCTGTTCGGCATGGTCTTTACCAGTTACTTGGATATGTTTTTCAAGTTTCAAAATCAGGAATTTCCTTTTTAAAGATACATAATTGTAACGTTGAAATAGAGCACATCGTTTCCAACTTCATACCCCATAACGCTCCCGTGCCACCTGCTCGTGGTGCAGCGTATGGCCAATGATGATAAACCCGATGGCATTAACGCTTACTTGGGCATTGTTGGCCGTGCCCAACCGCGAAAGTTCGGTCGCCCCAAAGCCGTTGAACAAAGACAACGTGGCCGCCCGTACTGACTGGAACTCCTGCACCAAATCCCTTAACGAACGGTGGCCTACCCGCGCCGCATCGGCATACTCGTTCTCGTCGAAGCCCGCCAAAGGGGTTTCGTCTCCACGGGCAATGCGCAAGGCGCGGTAGGCAAAGATGCGCTCGGCATCGCACAGGTGGTTTACCAGTTGCTTGATGGTCCACTTGCCGGGGGCGTAGGCATAGTCGGCCTTTTCGTCGGGTATTTGTTGCCAGAAGGCCAGCGAGGCACGGCTGTATCGTCGCAGCACCTCGTGCAGGTCGTCGCCCGATACCTTTTCGACATAAGATTGGTAGAAAGCGGCATATTCGGTTGGTTCCGGTCTCGGCATGGCTTATTTTTTCTTTTGGATAACGGCCAGCGTAATGCGGCTGATGCATACCAGCTCGCCCGCCTCGTTGGTAATGCGAATCTCCCACACCTGCGTGCGCCCGCCGATGTGTACGGGCCGGGCCACGCCCGTTACTACCCCGCTACGGGCCGATTTGATGTGGTTGGCGTTTATTTCCAGCCCCACCACGGCCTCGTCTTGCCAGTTGCAGGCAAGGCTGCCCGCAATGCTGCCCAGCGTTTCGGCCAAGGCCACGGATGCCCCGCCGTGCAACAGGCCCATAGGCTGTACGGTACGGTGGTCTACCGGCATGGTGCCCGTAATATAATCGGGCCCCACTTCGGTAATGGCAATGCCCAAATGTTCCACCATATTGCCCTTCGCGCCTTGGTTTATTTGCTCGGGGGTGGCGGGGGTTTTCCAGATGCTCATGGTTATGCTTTATCATGCTAACTTAACCACAAAGCGAACAAACACCAAATGCGCCCACATCCCATGCTGTCATCTTGAAAAGAACTTCCAGCGGATATGTAATAAAGTTGGGTTTCAGTGCCGAGGTGCTAGAAGATCCTTACAGGATGACAATATAGTAATTCCATATCTGCCTAAAATCAGTCCCGTGCCTTCTCCCATGCTGCCTATCGCTTATGGCAAACTCGCTACCAGCCTCTTGACTGGCAAACAACATCAATCAAAAACGATTGCGGCGATATAGCCTGATACCGTTAATGAACAGCAAGGCCGCGGCAATAACATAAAGCCAGTAGCGCGACAGGAAAAGCGTCATTTGGGCAGGGAAGAGCAAATCCGTGGCGCGGCGGTCTTTGGGTTGTAATTCCCTAGCAGCTTTGAGGTCGGCTATTGCCTTGTCGTAAACACCCGTTTCGTAATATAGTTTACCCCGAAAATAGTAAGCCTCGTAAGGGTCTTCCAGCTTCTCTATGGCATCGGTAAAATCCTCTATTGCGCCCTCGAAATCCTTGATATAGAAGCGTTCCGTGGCCCGGTTGAAGTAAAAGCGGCCCCGGTCGGGCATTATCTCTATGGCCACGCTGAAATCGTCGATGGCACCCACGTGGTCATTCAATCGGGACCGAACCAAGCCCCGGTTGTTCAAGGCCAATGCATCGTCGGCATATACTTCCAAGTAGGCATCATAATCTGTGAGGGCGGTGGTATAAGCCCGCATTTCGAAGAGGATATTGGCCCGTTCCAAGCGGGCTTTCAAGAACATCGGGCTTAATACGATTACCCGTTCCAAATCGGCCATGGCAGCCGAATCGCTGCCCAACTTACGGTAGGCCAAAGCCCTGTTGTAATATGCCTCGGCGAAGGAAGCATCCAATTTTAGGGCCTCGTTGTAATCAGTGATGGCCTCATCCGGCAAGCCCATTTTAAACAAACAAAACCCACGGTTGAAAAACGCATCCCTATCCAAAAAATTGAGTTCCAACGCCTTATCAAAGGCCGCTACGGCCTCTGGGCAGCGGTCTAGCTTTTGCAGTACCCTTCCAGAAAGTTGCCAGTAGTTGGCATTGCCCGTAAAATCGGGCTGGGCGGTAGTAAGGTCGGCCAAAGCGAGCGAAAAGCTATCAATGGCAAATTACACCTGTGCCCG
>CAYYZT010000084.1:10086-10809 GCA_964476015.1 uncultured Chitinophaga sp. | reverse complement strand
ACCGTATATTCGATAGATGGGGCAATTTGGTGTTCGAAACCAACGATGCTTATAAGGGCTGGGACGGCAAAAATGCCAAAGGTGAGCAACTTAATTCTGGTGTGTACGTATACATCGTCGAGGCCGAATGTTTTAGCGGGCAGAAACTTGTTAAAACGGGCAATGTGACGATAATAAAATGACCGACTATGAGAAGATGTGTGTGGAGCCCGGTGGTGTTAGTCATGCTATGCCTTACCTTTTGCAAGGTACAGGCACAGGATATCCATTTTTCCCAGTACAACCAGCAACCTTTGTTCCTTAACCCGGCGTTTGCAGGCGTAAACGGGTGCGATTACCGCTTTGCGGCAACGTATCGTTCGCAATGGGGCAGCGTGGGCAAGTTTAACACCGTGGCCGCTTCGGCGGATATGGCAGTACTCAAACGTACCAAAAAATCGAATTACGGCGGTATCGGTATCTCGTTTTTCAACGACCGTGCCGGCGACCTCAGTTTCTCCACCACCCAAGCAAACTTGCATATGAGCTATACGGTGCTGTTGAACAACAAGGGCACGCAAACCCTTACCACTGGCCTAACGGGCGGTTTCGGGCAGCGCAGCATCGATTTTTCCAAAGTAACTACCGACAGTCAGTTCGGCGATGGCGGTTTCGACCCGAACAACCCTACGGGCGAGAACTTTGCCAACAACCGCAAGCTGTATGCCGACGTGGGCGCGGGTA
>CAYYZT010000084.1:9779-10076 GCA_964476015.1 uncultured Chitinophaga sp. | reverse complement strand
TGGAGCTACACGGCCAAAAAGAACACCAACTTTTACATGGGTGTGGCCGTAACGCACGTAAACCAGCCCAACCTGTCGTTTTTTAACGACCGCACGGAGAAGCTGTTTATGAAAGCTACCATACACGGTGGCGCATACTTTAAGATGACGAATATGACGTACTTGATGCCAAGCTTCATGTACCTTAACCAAGGCCCTCACAACCAGTTGAACGTGGGCTCTTTGGTGAAATTCCGCACCTCGTCCATCCCTACCAACAACACGGCCTTTTATGTGGGCGGTTATTATAGGCTGAAG
>CAYYZT010000084.1:6609-9769 GCA_964476015.1 uncultured Chitinophaga sp. | reverse complement strand
TTGATATCGCCGGGTTCAACCTCGGTTTCAGCTACGATTTGAACGTATCCAAGCTTACCAAAGCTACCAAGCTAAACGGCGGCCCGGAAATTTCGCTTCTCTATACCGGTTGCCTGAAGAACAGCAAGAAGAAAACGGATTACTGTCCGGTAATGTAAATACAGCAATACTTTCGGGTACCTCCGGGGAAATTGGGGAATTACTTTTGGTTGTACACTAGCCAGGCAGCGGGATTTTCTTGCTGCCTTTGCTTTTCCAGTTGTTGGTAGGCATCTGCGGCTACGCTACCAGCAGGCACCGCCACGCGGAACAGCTTGCCCGACGGAATTACCACCAAACCGCTGGCACCTTTTTGCTCCTTGATAAACTTGTTGGCGTTCTTTTGCGAAGAATAGGCACCCAGCACAATGTAATATCCCACTTCGATGCTGCCGTTGTTTATTTCGGTAATGTGCGGCGTGGTGGCAGCGGTAGGTGCCGATGCAACAGGTTCCGGGGTGTTTTCTACAATAGGGGCCACCGTTTCAACAGGGGTAGGCATTTCTTCTATAACGGGTGCGGTCTCGGTTTCTAAGGTGCCCGTTATCTCCAAGCTACCTGCTTGTATGGGTTCGGCAACTATATCGGCTTGGTGGGTTTTAGGGGATTCGTTGGTATTGCCCCAAATGGTTTGTGGCTTAAAAAAACCGAAGTTTTCCAACGCCAGCGGCTTCAAATAAATATCCTGCGCAATGAAAATGCCGATGGCCAGCATGGCCGCTATGGAAATGCCATAGGCACGCGCCAAGCGGCGGGTTTTGCCGGGGCGGTTGCGCTCGGCTTGCAGCGGGGCGTTTTCGGGTTGCTCAACGGGTACGTTCACGGCTTGGAAAATTTGGCGGTAATGCACCGGCTTCAAACCGAAAGACTCTTGCAGCAAATTACGGCCCGGTGTAGGTTGGAAGCTGATGGTGCCCTCGTTGTCGGCCAATAGTTTGCCCACTTCGGGGAACATGACCAACCCGCTCTGCTCCAAGCGCAGCTTGCAGGATTTCACAAACTGCTGCACCTCCGGTTCGGCGGCTTCGTAGCCGATGCCTTCAGAAAGTACGATGTGGTGTATCAATAAACCATCGTTGCGCTGCAATTGCGCATTGAAACTGATTTTCTTGCCCGGAGGGTTGATGGTTTTGGTAACGGCTTGCACTTCGGCGCGCACGGGGCTGCCGATAAAGCCGCCCAAGCCGGGTATCACCACGCAATCATGCTCCAACAGGAGGTCTCGTATGTAACGGTTTATTTCCACGGTAGTCAGTTTGCCCCGGCCACACCAGTGCCGGAACCATGCAATTTAGGAAATAGATTTGAATAGTCCATGGTCCACGGTCGATAGTCCATGGAAAATGATTAGTCCACGGTCAGACAGCTTTTCGCTGTCCGACCGATATAACGGCACTGAACACCGACATACCAATAACTCAATAACCTTTCCAACCGCGGACCGTGGACTAATTATACGTAAATATCACCCCCGCCATGCAGTTGAAGCCGTAGGTGGGGTAGCGGTAGTAAGGCTCGTACTTCATGGAGGCCAAGTTGTTGAGGTTGGCGAAGAACGAGAACGACTTGCTAAACTTGTATGTGGCACCCAAGTTGATGTCCACTGTGCCTTTCAGCTTTTCGGGGGTGCCGTCGGGCAGCTTGGCATATACCCCATCAATGGCATAAATGCGGGCATTGAGGAACACCTTGTCGCCGATTTTGAGGCGCGTGGTGAAACTGGCATACCAGCGCGGCATGTGCCAAGCCTTTTCCTCCACTTCCACCTCATACATGTTGTATTCGCCGAAGAGGGTAAAGTCCAAGTTGCTGTTTACACGGTAGGCCACTTCCAGCATCGGTTTCATAATGTTCAACCGGCCACGAGCATACAGCACATCGAACTTGCTGATGTCGTTCACGTTGTTGATGAACAGCGGTGCCCTGCGTAGCACAATCTGGCGCACGCTGGCATCGTAACTGAATTTGCCCGCGGTGCCCTTGAAGCCCGCAATCAAACGCTCCTCATACCGGGTATGCTTCAGCTCGAAGTTTTCCGGCATTATCCACGGGTTGGTCATGGCCAGTTCGCGGTAGCCGAGGCGGCGAAGTTCCATCTTCCAGCCGTTGTACATCACCAAATATTCCTTGAAGAGCGGACGCTCGAAACCCAATTGCGGCAATACGTGGAAAGTCTTGTCTTCCAATGCAAAGCCCACACCGCCCGTAATCTTCCAAGTAAGGTCGTTATACTCGTAGTAAGGGCGCACCATCAATAGGTTGCGCTTCTTTTCGTACACGTTGCTTTTGAAGCTGGTGAAATCCTCATCAAAACGGAGGGCCACAAAGTGCTTCTCCTTGAAAACCTTTTGCAGCTTGGCCGAAAGGATGATACCGATTTCGTTCTGGTCGAACTTGTCGCTGAAATGGTAGAAGTTGATCAGCGTGTTGTGGTCGAAGTGCGATTTGCTGATTTGGGTGTTCAGCAACTCCACCGTGGCATTGAACTGGTTGAACACCTGCCGCACGTCTTTCTTCTTGATGTCCAACGAATCCGGCGCATCTATGCCGTAATAAAAGCGGCCATCCCTGCGGTATTCCAGTTTGGTGTTGATGCGTACCTTATTGAGGAACGCAGAGCCGTACACGGCTGCGCGGTTCTCGCTGAAATCTTGGAAATCCAGTTTGCTGCCGTAAGCCGAGTGGTGCTTGAGGTAGATGCCGTAGCTCAGTTTTTCTTGGTCTTTATCCACCTTGCGGCCGTTGTGCATCGCCTCGAACAACGGGCTCAACTGGGTACCAAAACCCAGTTTTACATAGCTGCTCGGGAAATCCATCGGCTTCTCTTTCGATAGACCGAGTGGGCGGATGGTTACTGGCTCGTAGCCTACCGTGGCCTCGCGTCCGGGTACTTCGTATTTCTGCACGGTTTTGTCGCGCTCGTATTTCGGTATCTCGCCGGGGTAGTTCACCTTCACGGCATCCTGCACTATGGGGGTGCTCTCGGTGTACACCGTTACCGAGTTCGGCCCGATGCTATCCCTTGGGGTGGTTTGCGCCAAAAGCGGGGCAGCAGCAATCAATCCAGCCGCGGCAACCAGTATGCTTTTTATAGTTTTCATATCTCTCGCGGTTATTTGGG
>CAYYZT010000084.1:0-6599 GCA_964476015.1 uncultured Chitinophaga sp. | reverse complement strand
TTCCGGACGGGTCTGGTTCTAGCGTGCCGCCATCTTCTTCTTGGGGAGCCAGTTTGTTGGTGCCCGATTCGGAGTTGATAATGGTTTGCAGCTTTTCGCGGGCCTCTTTCTTCAACTCATCTTCCGGCGCATAGTTGTCGATGATACTTTGCAACGTGGCCTTGGCCTGGAAGTTGTCGCCTTTTCTAAAATAGTTGTCGGCCAGTAAAATATAGCTCCTTATTACCTGCTCGTGGTAGCCGCCGCGCTTGTTTATTACCTCGTAGGCTTTCTCTACTGACTTGTCATAGCTGCCGTTGATGTACAGTATGCGCGCCAACAGGTATTTGGCTTCCGTGCCCTCTATGTTATCGGTGCCTTCTATTTTTTTGAAGTGTGATTCGGCAACTGCATAGTTTTTGTTGTTGAAGGCAATCTTGCCCAAGTAGTAGTCCGCCTCGAAAATTTCCTTAGGGCTGGCTTGGCCCGAAGCTATCAAGGCATTGGCGTACTTCTCCGTCTCGTTGAATTTCTGCAACAGATACGTGGTGCGCATCAGGCCGAGGTTGGCATCGAAGATGTTCTGCTTGTCCTGCGTGTTTTCCAACAGCAACTTATACAGTTTGTACGATTTGTTGTAATCCTTGGCTTTGTAATAAGCTATCCAAGATGCTTTGGCCAGTGCCGGTTCCAAGAAATGGTTGGGGGCCATGTTCACCACTTCCTCGTAGTCGGGCAGGGCCTCCATAAATTTGTTCTGTTCTAGGTAGCTATCGGCACGGTAGTAATAGGCGTTGAGCGCATAAGCCCCTTTGCTGAAACCAATCAGATACTCATTGAACAGCTTGATGGCTTGGCTATAATTCTTTTGGATGAACTGGTTTTCGGCAATGCGGTAGTTCAGTTCGTCGGCCTCGTCAACGGATACGTTGTATTTCTTCATCACGTTGGTCACTACCGATTTGTCGCCCGTGGCCACCGCTATCTCCTGTATGCCCGCAAACGCCTCTTTTGCATTGGCCGTGTTGGGGGCCAACTGCAACACGCGCTCGTAGTTTTCCTGCGATTTCTTGTAATCCTTCTCGTTAAAAAACACCAACCCCAGTTTCAAATGGCTCTGCACTTTGTATTGGCTATTGGGGTGCTCTTTCAGCAGTTTTTGGTAGTAAGTGATGGCCGTGGCATTTTTGCGCTGCTCCAAGCTAGTGTTGGCCGCCTCGAACACGGCATCGTCGGCATAATTGGAGCCGGGAAACAGCCTTGCCAATTCCAGCATGGTGGCTACTTTGCCGTCGTAGTTGTCTTGCAAGCCCTGTATCAATCCTTTTTGGAACAAGGCATAATCCTTGCCACTGCTGCCTTTGGCATATACCTCGTCATAATTAACGATGGCTTTGGGGTAATCCTTGGCCAGATAATAACTGTCGCCGTTGCGCAACAGGGCATCGTTCAGCACCCGTTTCTGTATTTCTTGGTTCTTGCTTTTGCGGGCATCGGTGATGGCCTTCTCAAAATAAAGGCTGGCATCGCGGTAGCGGCTCTGTTTCAAGAAAGCATAGCCCAGCCCGTAGTTGCCGTTGATGGTGTACCACTCGGCATTGTCCAGTTCCGATACCGTGGCGATGCCGTTGAAGTTGGAGTATTGCCATCCGGCCTTTTGGTATTCGCCCATGTTATAGAACGCCTCGCCCTTCCAGTAGTAGGCCATGGCCTTGAACTTGGGGATGATGGGGTTTTGCAGCGAAAGGTCGAAGTTTTTGATGGCTTCTTCGTACTGTTCGCTGTTGTACAGCTTGATGCCTTTGTTGAAGGCCACCACTTGGTAAGCCTTCTTTACCTGCGGCGATTGGTCGGGAATGCTCTGGATGATGGAAAGAGCCTTGTCGTAGTCGCTGGAAGAAAGCAAGATTTCCGAAAGCAACGATTTGGCCTCGTTACCGTATTTTGATTTGGGGTAATCTTTGATAAACGATTCCAACGCAGTAACGGCCTCGTTGTCCAACCCCGCTTCGTAGCTCAGTTTGGCATAGTTGAAACGGGCATTTTCCGTAATCGCTGGATCGAAATTGAACGATGCCGCCTTTTGGAACGCGCTGCGGGCATTCAGTTTGTTGCCCGCTTTCAGGTAGCAATCGCCCAACAGGTACAGGGCGTTTTGGCCCACGGTATCTTTCAGGTCGGCCAGTTGGGTAAAGTTGGCCGTGGCGTTTTTGCAATCGCCCGTTTGGTAATAGGCATATCCCAACTGGTACAGTTCGGTTTTCTTCAGGTTTTTGTTGTTGCCCGCATACACCTCCATATACTTGATGGCGTTGGGGTATTGCTCCAGTTCGTAATAGCTTTGGCCCAAGGTAAGGTTCAACTCGCCGTAGTTGGACAGCTTGGTATCGTTGATGATGGGCTGCAAGTATGCAATCACCTCTTTATACTGCCCCTTTTTAAAACGGATTTGGGCAATGTAGAACGGGATGATTTTCTCGTAGGTTTTGCTGTCCTTTATCTTCTCGAAGCTGGCCAACGCCTCGTCCACATCGCCTTTGGTAAAGGCAATGTAGCCGTAGTAATAGTTGCTGGCGTAGTAATATTTGTTGTTTACGCTCTTGGTTTGCTTGAAAAGGGGGTATGCCTTATCGAAATCCTTGTTGAAGAAATAGGCATAGGCCATCATAAAACGGTACTCCTCCATTTCGGCACGGCTCAAATCCTTCGTGTCTATTTTTTTGAAGTACTCCAGTGCGTCCTTATAGTTGCGCTCCCTAAAGTGGTAGCGGCCCAAGTGGTAGTAGGCCATGCGCTTGTCGGGGTTTTCGTAGGGCGTGCTGTAGATAAAATCGAGCAGCAGTTTTTCCGCATCGGGCTGGAAAAGCTCCACCGCGCACACCGCAATCAAAAACTGGGCATGGCTGCGTGCCGTGCCGTTGGGCACGTCGTAGGCCGTGAGCTTAAAGTTGTTGTACTCCCGCAGCAGCCGTTGCGCCGACTCATAATTTTGCTGGTCGAAAAACAGGATGGCCTCGTTGTAAACGGCCCAAGGGTCTTTATAAACCGTGGTTTGTTGGGCCTTAAGGACGGTTGGGCCCGATAGTAAACCCAACGCGAACAATAGTATCAGCACTCTCATATGCACAGTAGCCTCATTTAAGTTAGGTCAGAAAGATAACGACAAAGCCAGGCTAGGTAGTATAGGAAGTTGGTTTACACGGGTGTAACGTACCCTGTCGAAATAGAAAATATTTTGGCGGTTGTAAGCATTGGTAACGCTTACGGACACATCCAAGGTGGTGTTTTTGCCCAACGCAAATTCTTTCTGTATCGATGCATCCAGCCTGTGGTAGGTAGGCAGGCGGCCGGCGTTTAGCTCATCCTCGTAGATGATGCCCAAGCTGCCGTTGTTGCTCACGTAATCCGTGTTTACGCCATCGCCAAAGTCAACTTGCTCAAAGAAAGCCTGGGTGCGGGTAAACGGAAATCCCGAGCCGATGTTGTAGCGAATGCTGGCCTGCCATGTAAGGGTTTTGCCCCAAGTGTACGAGGCTACGAAGTTGGCGTTGTGGCGGCGGTCGTAATGCGGGTAGTAGGTTTGCTCCCCGTCAAAGCGTGTTACCCAAGCCAAGGAGTAGGCACCGTACAGGAACCAGTTTTTGGTTTGGTATTTCAGCAGCACGTCCACGCCGTATGCCTTACCGTCTTCAATCATAAAGTCGGGCTCGTTTACATAAAGTTTGTTGCGGTTGAGGCTGATTAATTGGGTAAACCACTTGTAATAGCCTTCCACGTTCAGTTCCAGGTTTTTGGCCACGTCTGCCTCAAAGCCCGCGATGGCATGCCAAGCCTTTTGCAGCTTGTGGTTCGCCTCGCTGCCGTTGGTGCGCATCAATACTTGTTCGGGTCCGGAGAGGAAGCCATTGAACAAATCCACCACGTCCCTATCCACCCGGCTACTGATAAGGTTTTGCGAATACAGGCCGCCCGCCGCTTTTAGGCGAAACTTGTCGTGTACGTTATATTTCAGGCCCAAGCGTGGTTCCACCGAAATGTTGGAAAGCGAGGCATAATAATCGAAACGGATGCTGGGGTCCAACACCAGTTTCTTGGCAATTACCTTGCGGAAACGGAAGTATAGGCCCAGTTCGGTGGTGTTCTGTTCGTCGCTGCTAATGGTGCCTGTGTTGTTATAGAATTGATAGTCGGTTTTAAAAGCGTTTACGTTCAATCCGTAATTAAACTCCCCACCGGTAAGGAAATAGGTAAAGTTCATGTTTACGTTAAGGCCGCCCACCTCGCTTTCGCGTGGTCGGTCTTCTGCTTCTTGCAGGGCAATTTTGTAGTTGGTGTAGCCCACAGTACCGTTCATGATAAGGTTGGAGCCGCCCGGTACCAGCACGAAGTTGGTACCCACGCCAAACGAGTTCCACTTATATTTGGCAATGCCTTGGAAGTTGGCCAAATCGTTGAAGTTGAAACCGAACACCGTTACCTTGGAGCCGTTGCCGCCATTGTAGGCTAGCTTGCCATAAAAGTCGCCGAAAGTGAACGGGATGCCGTTGCCGCCTTCCACGTAATTATAAAACACCTTGGAGGTTTTATCCAGATAAGAGTAGCGGCCGCTGAGTACAAACGTTAAGCTGCTGCCGTTGTCTTTTTGTTTCACCAACGGGCCTTCCAAAATAAACTTGGAGAGGAACGGGCTGATGCCCAGCTTGCCCGCGATGCGTTTCTTGTTGCCATCCTGCATACGCACGTCCATTACGGCGGAGAGCCTGCCGCCATGTTCGGCACCGAAGCCGCCGGTACTGATGTCCACGTTGCGCACAATGTCCGTTTCAAAAACCGAGAACAGGCCGATGGAGTGGAAAGGGTTGTAAATCAGCAACCCGTCAAGCAACACGCGGGTTTGCACTGCCGAGCCGCCACGGATGTAGAGCTGGCCGCCTTGGTCGCCGGTGAAGATAACGCCGGGCATAATCTGCATATACTGCGCAATGTCCGGCTCGCCGCCCACGGAGGGTATTTGGGTAATTTCCTTGGTAGTAACGCGTACTTGCGATACCTCTACTTGGGTCTGTTTTTTCTCTTTTTCAGCGGTTACGTTCACCACGTCCAATTGTATATCGCGCTGCGAGAGATATAGATTCTGGCTGATAATCTGCTTATCCTTGCTGATGGTAATGGAAATCTTTACGGTATCGTAGCCCAAAGTGGTGGTTACCAAATTATAGGTGCCTATGGGCACGTTGGGTATGGCATAAAAACCGTTGATATCCGTAGTGGTGCCGCGCGTGGTGCCTTCGAGGAACACGGTAGTGAAAATCATCGGTTCGCCGTTGGCCTTGTCGTACACGGTGCCGCGCACGGTGCCGCTGTTTTGCGCCAAGACAGCGGTGGCCATGCCGAAAAACAGCAAAAACGATGCGTAAAACTTTATAGTCATGTCGGGAGATTCAACCTAAAAATCAAAAGGTGAAATTAGGGAGAATTCCGATAACGAAAAGTAAGTGTTTCAAACAATCGACGAAGGAGTGTTCAGTAAAAGAATCTACCCTAAAACATGCCCACATTAAGCCCCAATCCGCACCGAGGTCATCGACAAGGAACCCAACAACGTTTTGTCGTTGAAAAACGAAACAGGCTCGTCTTTGCCCTGTAGGGCCAGGGTGTATAGCAAGGGCAAGTAATGGTCTGGCGAGGGGATGGACAGCGCGGCCTCCGTGCCGAGGCTTTGGTAGTTGGCTAAGGCTTTGTGGTCGCCGCTCTGTATCAGCGTTTTCAGCTTTTCGTTGAACGAATCGGCCCAATCAAACCCGCCCGGTTGCTGCCAGCTCACCATACGCAGGTTGTGTACCATGTTGCCGCTGCCGATAATAAGCACCCCTTTTTTGCGAAGGCTGTACAGTTGCTTGGCCAGCTCGTAGTGGTAGGAGGGGGGCTGCGTGTAATCAAGGCTCAGTTGCAGCACGGGCACATCGGCTTTCGGGAAAAGGTGTACCAAAATGCTCCAAGCCCCGTGGTCGAAACCCCACTGGTGGTCCAGTTCAGCTTCTATGCTGGTAAGGCTCTCTTTGGTAAGCATGGCCCACTCCTCGCTGCCGGGGGCGGGGTACTGCACTTGCGACAACTCGCGCGGGAAACCGCCGAAGTCGTATATCATCCTTGGCTTTTCCATGGCCGTAATCTTGGTGCCACGGGTTTCCCAGTGCGCCGATACGCATAGGATGGCCTTGGGCCGGGGCAATCCCGCACCCACGTCTTTCCATACGCGGCTGTACTCGTTGTCTTCAATGGCATTCATCGGGCTGCCGTGGCCCACGAAGAGCACGGGCATCAAGCTATCGGTTTCTTCCAGACTGGCCGACCATTGGCGAAAATTGGATAAGGTAAGCATAGCAGTTCCTCCTAAAACGGTTGTGGCGATAAACTTCCTACGGTTCATGGGTGTAAATTCAATGTTACAACATTAAATTTAAAGAAAAAAGTTCGCTTGGGCAATATTGTTGGTGTTTCAATAGTATTATCACTACCGCAGGGCCTTGCCAAATACCCTCTCGGGAGGGTCGATGCCCAGCCCATATTTGACATAGTATAATACCCCTAAAAGGCATCGGGGTGGGTCGGTGGTATGG
>CAYYZT010000083.1:10101-10908 GCA_964476015.1 uncultured Chitinophaga sp. | reverse complement strand
TAAAGCCCATTGCCGATATCTGTATATTATAGGTACCCGGCCGGATACGCTCCATCAGGAACAAGCCATCAGCATCCGTAACGGTAACAGTGTAAGTGCCCGCAGATAGACCGGTGGCTACCGCGGTGGTTGTGGGCGGGTTGGTGCTCCAAACAAACGTATAGGGTGGCCAGCCGCGCGTAGCAGTGGCCGTTGCTACCCCATCGTTGGCACAACTGGCGGCCGTGGCGGTAGCTACTACTCCTAAGCCGGTAGAATTGTTCACGGTTTGGCTATTGGTGGCGGTGCATCCGGAGGGGCTAGTAACCGTTAGGTTATACACCCCATTGGTTAAGCTACATATGTGTGCCGTAGTCGCGCCATTGCTCCATATATACATGGCGTTGGGCACGGTTTGGGTTATAATGCAGGCCGTGCCTTGGCAGGTATCATAGTCCACCCAGGTATTAAGGTTGAGGGTGGTGGTAGCCGTTACCACGGCGGTTTGCGTAGCAGTGCAGCCGTTGGCATCGGTAAGTGTCAAAGTAAACGTTCCGGCATTTATTTGAAACAGGTTTTGGGCGGTGCTGCCGTTGCTCCATTGATAGGTGTAGGGGGCGGTGCCGCCCGAAACCGTGAGTATAACCCGCCCGTCGAACGCATTGCACGATGCCGGGGTAACGCTGAAGGTAATAACAAGGGGTGGTGGTGCCAGAATAACAACGGTGTCAAGCCCGAAGTTGCCCACAGCATCGGTAACGGTAACGCTATAAAAGTCAGATCCCAAGCCCGTTACGGTTGGGGCGGAGCCAACCCAATGTTGGCCCA
>CAYYZT010000083.1:0-10091 GCA_964476015.1 uncultured Chitinophaga sp. | reverse complement strand
CCAGTACCCCCCATTCATAGGTGTACGGTGGTGTACCGTTGGATACCGTTGCAGTGACGGTTCCGTCGGCCGACCCAGAGCAACTGGCATTAGTGCTGGTGGTATTTACCAACAATGTTTGGGCATGGGCCGTAGCTATGCACAGCACCGCCACGAGCAGGAGTAATAGATTCTTCATGATATGCACTTTTTAGGTTAATGGTTTAACAGCATGGGTTGCGGGGCCATGGTATTAAAAGTGCTCATTTGAAAAATCCACACGGGCTAGTGGCAGGCACCTATAAGTTTTAATCGTAACCTAAACTTAACATTAAAATTTTTATTAACCAAGAAGTCCGACAGAAAAAATTTTGCTAGCTACCTCAAAAAGGTTTCGAGGAGCTGGGATTTTTGGATTTGCCGCACTATACCGCAATAATGCCTCAATTTGCGATATTATAGCTCAAAATTGCGGTATAATAGCTCAAAAATGCCTCAAAAAATGTCGCAAAATGTCTCAATTCATGTAAAATGGGAGGGCCGCGATTTTATCGCGGCCCTCCAAAATTTCGCAAAAAAATACAATATGAAATCAGTCCTCTTTTTTCCATTTGATGGTGCAGCCGATGGCTTTGGTGCTGGCCGGGTCGGGCGTTTTGCCACTTGATATAGCGGTTATTGCGTTTTCTACATACTTGGTTTTCTGGTCATTAACGTTCTCGGTGTCATTATCTATGGCACCGATGTAGGCTACTTTGAACTTGCCGTCCTTATCTTTCTGTAGCAAGAATACATGTGGGGTGCGGGTGGCACCGTAAGCCTTTGCTATGGCTTGGCTATCATCGTGCAGGTAGGGGAACGTGAAACCCTTGTCCTTAGCGCGTTTCACCATGCCGTCGAAGTTATCGTCAGGGTATTTGCTGGCATCGTTCGGGTTAATGGCCACTACGGGGAACCCTTTGGATTTCAACGACTTATCCAGAGCAATGATGCGATCTTCGTATTGTACGGCGTAAGGGCAGTGGTTGCAAGTGAATATAACGATTACGCCTTTTGAATTTTTATAATCCGATAGCGAAACCGTTTTGCCGTCTATGTTCTTGAGTTTGAAATCGGGTGCGGCATCGCCAACCACTACCCCGGCAAACGTAGCCACGCCAAGGGCCATTAGCACCAATAAGGAAAACACTTTTTTCATGGGTTTAATTTAAAAGAGGTTTTATAAAATTTACCAATTCTTCGTAAGTGAATGAGCCTTCGTGAAATTTGCGGATTTTGCCCGTTTTCTTTACTACCAAGGTAGCCGGTATGGCACCGCTCCATTCAGGGTTTACTTTATCTATCCAAGCGTTGTAATCGGGGGCGTTAAGCAGTACTACCTCACTTTTTAGCTTTTTTTGGCCCACGAAATCAACCACTTTCGCATGCTTGCTTTTAAAATCTATGCTTACAAATACCACATGCACCCCCTTGGATTTATAGTCGGCCGCCAGCTTCTCGAAAGCGGGCATCTCCTCTACGCAGGGCTTGCACCAGGTGGCCCAAAAGTTATAGACCACCACTTCTTGCTTTTGGTTGGCCATACGGGCCTCCAGTTGCTCGAAAGTGAGTATCTCCACGGTTTGCGCCGAGGCCATAAAAGTAAGGCCCAGCAACAATCCTAGCATTATCGTAAGTTGTTGTTTCATTCTTTGGTTAGTTTCCCTACCAAGGCCACAATCTTGGCATCGTACACGGAAGTGCCGGGGCTAAAAGAAGCCACCACTTCGCCTTTCTTGTTGATAACGAATTTCTGGAAGTTCCAGCTCACCTCATCTTCCACGTTTCCGTTTTTATCCTTGTGTGTCAAAAAATCGTATAGCGGGTGGATGTCTTTGCCTTTCACCTCTATCTTTTCGAACATATCAAACGTTACGCCATAGTTCTTTTCACAAAAAGATTTGATTTCATCGTTGGTGCCAGGCTCCTGTTTCATAAAGTTGTTGGCCGGAAAACCAAGCACCGCAACGTTTTTGCCCTTGTACTCCTTGTAAAACTTTTCAAGGTCGGCATATTGCGGGGTGAGGCCGCACTTGCTGGCGGTGTTCACTATAATAAGCACTTTGCCCTTGTATTGCTCCAATGGCACGGGCTTGCCCTCGATACTGTTCATGGTGAACTGGTAGATGGTGGGGCTTTGCACAACGGGTGTTAGGTAGCTGGCAAGGCCAATCAATAGTAACGCGATGGTTTTCATAGTTAACGGTTTAGACTATGTACAACAAACAAAGTTTGAAAAAAGATGTGACAATTATTTGTCAAGAAACGTTAAATCCGCTTCTCGGTAGTGGGGGCCTTTTATCACCTTGCCGTCTTCACGAAGCACGGGCTTGCTGTCAGTGCCCAGTTTGCTCATGTTGCTGCGGTGTACTTCGGTAATTACTTGGTCCATCACGTTTTGCAAGCCAAACTCAAGCACGGTGCCGTGCAATACGATAAGCAGGTCGGCCAATTCTTTGGCGATGTGTTGCAGGTTGCCGCTTTCCAAGGCTTCGATTACCTCTTGGCTTTCCTCGCCAATCAAGCGGGCACGCAGTTTCACCCTTGCCCCATTGGGTATTTGCGGGCTATCCAATATCGGTATGTCAAAAGCTTGGTGAAATTCGGCTACTTGGGCGGTGTGGTGGTGCATTAATAGGGGTTTGTGAGACAAATTAGCTCATTTTTTCTCCCATTCATCCATTTCCTTTTCAAAATCTTCATGGCTTATTATCCTGCCGTTTTTATAACCTTCCAATCCTTCCTGCACGGCCTCACGTTCCGCAGGGGTTAGGATGTAAGGCTCTTCGAGGTCCATGTTCAGTTCCATCCAAAAGTTTACGCGCTCCAATAGCGCATCGTTATTGGTGGCATCAATCTTTTGGTGCAACAGTGCTTTAAGTTCTTCCCTGCTCATACGGTGTAAACAAATATAGGGGTTTTAATCGTTCGGTATGACGGGGCAAAACGGGATGCTTTGCCCATATCCCCATATCTTAGCCGCCATGAAACCCGAGACCATACGCTTTGCCCGCCCAGTTGCCGTTATCGAGGCTTTCCACCACCATTACGATTACGGGAAGGACCGCAAGCGTTTCGACCAGCGGCGCGAGGCGGCGGCGTGGCAGCAATCGTTTCGCGCTGCCAGCGGCTACGTGGCCGGCAGCACGTTGCACTTGCCGCAAACCATAGCCGCCGTGCCCAGATGGGAACATGCCACGCACTTAACGCTGGAGCATTTTCAAAACCCGGACTATTACTATTTCCAAACCATGCCACCTAACCATTGCCTCCATCTTTCCAAATGGTTGGTAGATTATAGCATGTTTAAGCTGAAAGCGTTGGATGCGGGGGCCGTGGAGATACACCTCAACTGGTCGTGGGATGGATACTTCGACCATCAGCAGTACAAAATTGCCGAACTGCGAGAAGGCGATGTGCTGGAAATACGCCTTAACCGAAAGGCCGATACCACCCTTTCGGGGCGAAAGGAGCGCACTTATACCGAGGCTTTTACCAAACTGTACCACTTGGGCACTTTCGGCGAGGCGGTGCTGCTGCCCAACCCAACGGTGGAAAAACCCTTGCCCGAAACCACCAAAACGGTGGACTTGATGCGGCGGTTGTATTGATACTTTGATCTTTTTTACGTGCGGAAACCATGATAGCTAACGGGTTGTGGGGTGGAACTATTAAATGTCATCCTGTAAGGACCTTCTGGCAGAGTAGCACTGAACTTATAAGTGGGCAATACTACGCTAGGCAGCAACCCTGTGGTATTCCACCTTCATCACAATGGTGCCAGAAGGTCCTTACAGGATGACGGTGTTTACCTTTCCGCGAATCGAAACCAGTCAATTACCTACATTGGGAACACCAAAACTCCTTGATTTCCATACACTCACAACTTATTTTCCGCCACTCCCGTAACCTTTGCTTTGCCCTTGCCGTAAAAGATGGGTGTGAGGAGATATGAAGTGTTACACTATTAACATGTGAAGGGATGAGAGTAGAGAAAAGAGAAAATGGCTTGCGCGAACGCCGCTCGAAAACGGTGCGCGCCTATCTAACGGAATATTCGGCAAAACATGCCGTGAGCGAACAGGATACATTGGACATGGCCCAAGAGGCCCGCAACGGCGACCTGGCCGCGCTCGATACCTTGGTGAACGCCCACTACACGCTAGTGAAAACGGTGGCGCGCAAATACCAAAACCAAGGGCTTACTTTCCCCGAACTTTGTTATACCGGCAACATTGGCCTCATCAAGGCCGCCAACCGGTTCGATGCCAGCAAGGGCGTTAATTTCCGCACCTACTGCATCTGGTGGATACGCCAATCCATTTCCAAAGCATTGCAAGAGCATAAGCGCATAAGCGAAGTAATGGACGTGAGCTTTACCGACATGTGGGTGATACCCGAAAGTTTCACCAGTTGGGAAGCCATGGACGATGCCGAGCCCAGCCGCAAACAAATACACGCCTTTTTAGATACCAAAGTTTACGAGATAGCCAAGCTAAACCCAAAGGCCCACCCGGAGCGCTTTGCCTGGCTGCCCCGTGCCTAGAGTACCTTTTAACACCCAACCAATTGAAAAGCAACTATTACCGGCAATTTAACCTCTCCGGCACAACCACCTGCTGCCCAAAGCAGGGCCAAGAGGCGCGAAAGCCAAAGAAATTATTGAATGGGTTTTAAAAAAAACTTGAGGAGTTTGATATGAGGCAGTTGAAGATAAACCAGCGTTTCACCACGCGCGATTCGCTGGCACTGGAGAAATATTTTAGGGAGATAAGCAAAGAGGCGGCCATAACCGCCGAAGAGGAAACCATGCTGGCCAAACGCATACGCATGGGCGATATGCAGGCACTGGACGCGCTGGTACGGGCCAATTTGCGGTTCGTGATATCGGTAGCGAAGCAGTACGAAGGGTTCGGCATGAACCTGGAAGACCTGATAAGCGAGGGCAACATAGGCTTGATGAAGGCCGCCCGGAGGTTCGACGAGAGCCGGGGCTACAAGTTTATCAGCTACGCCGTGTTCTGGATACGCCAGTGCATACTGAAGTCGCTGAACGAGAACGCCCGCATCATCCGCGTGCCCAGCAACCAGTTGGCGCAGATGCAGAAACTGCACAGCACCTTTAGCCGCTTGGAGCAGGTGTTTGGCCGCGAGCCGAGCGCCGAGGAACTGGCCCTGGAGCTGGACCTAACGCCCGCCGAGGTGAACAAGGTGCTCATGCAGTCGCAGGCCCCCGTGTCCATCGATAGGCCCATCGGGCAGAGCGAGGACGACGTAACGTTGCTGGAACGCATCCGCAACGAAGCCGAGGAAGCCCCGGACGAGGACCTCATGCGCTCTTCGCTTTCGCAAGAGCTGGGCCGTTGCCTTGACAGGCTCAACGTGCGAGAAGCGGAGGTAATACGGCTGCACTTTGGCCTAGATGGCCGCACGCCGATGAAATTCGAGGAAATAGCCGAGGCTATGGGCTTGGGCAAGGAGCGGGTGCGCCAGCTAAAGGTGCAGGGCATTCGCAAACTGCAAAAGCTTACGCAGCGCAGCGGTATCCTCACCAAGATTTAGTTGATTGGTTGATCAGTATATCGGTTAATCGGTTGATTGGGGCCAAAGGTGAGTACCATTGGGAAAACATACGGATGAACCGATGAACAGATGAACAGTTGAACCGATAAACAGATTAACAAAACAAAATGACACACTCATGGTTGGTTTTTGAGACCTAAAGGATAGAACGGGGCTGGCCGCCGCTGCGCCACACCGGCAGTTGGCCCCTTCCTTTGGGATTGGTTGATTGGTATATCGGTTTATCGGTGTATCAGTTAATCGGGAAAAAATCAAAAGACATGGCGAAAAATAGGTGTACTGGTTAACCGATCAACAGATGAACGGATTAACCAGATACCAAAAGAAGGTTGGTTTTGAGACTTGAAGGAAAAGGCCGCTGCGGCGGACTGCAAACTACCGCAGCGGCCCCTTTGAGGTTGGTGGATTGGTTACTGGTTGATCTGTTGATTGGTTCATCAGTTCATTGGTACCGATTACTTCAAAAAAGTGACCGTTGCATAAAGCATACAGATGAGCCGAATAACCGACAAACGGATTAATTCGGCTTCAAATAGGTAAACGGATTAACCGATCAACAGATGAACGGATTAACCAGATACCAAAAAGAAATGGTTGGTTTTGAGACTTGAAGGAAAAGGCCGCTGCGGCGGACTGCAAACCACCGCAGCGGCCCCTTTGAGATTGGTTTATCGGTTGACTGGTTAATTGGTCGATTGGTAACAAAACAATCATTGATAAAAAGAAGGTAAACTAGACTGTGATGGATAATTTATTGACGGGTTAACCGATAAACAGATGAACCCATCAACCAGTCAACAAAATACAGAGGTTGGTTTTGAGACAGTTATAGGCTCCCGTTTGGGGGCCTTTGCTGTTTTGGGGGAATGGTTAATCGGTGTATCGGTTCATCGGTTAACCCGTGGGAGTTTTGGTTGGTATTGGCTATTGTTTCTTACCGATAAACGGATCAACCAATCAACAAAAAACGGAGGCCAAGGTGTGCATTGCACATCTTGGCCTCCGTTTTACTAACCCATCTTAACCTTATCTTAAGAACCGTTTTTTATTGGCGAAAGATGGCCTGGCTGCTCCCTGCTGTCCTTAGCTCCTCAATATCTTGTAGCCAGGCCGTCTGTTCGTCATTGCTGCTGTTAAATTACCGCTGCTCGGTTCGTTTCGTCGTTGTTTAGCCTCTCTTACGCAAGCAACGGTATAAAGGTTCGGGCATTTCGCCCAATAGCGGAAAATAAAGGTTGAAAGGTTGGTTTTGGTGGGTTGAAACCGTGGGCTACTGTTTGATAACTTTATCCAAGTCGCTCTGGCCCCATTGTTTTATATCACCGCCTGTATCTTTTGCCAAGCCGTAAATTCCTTGGTCGTCAGCAATACCATAATACTTTACGTACACCTCGTTCACCCCCGAACTATCAAAATGAACCCATACCATGGGGTAATTGAAAACACCCTTTTCGGTATATTGGTAAGTATAGGGTTGGTAACCGCCGTGGTATTTACTTACAGGCTCACCTAAGAGGCCGATGACTTGGTGCTCGCTCATACCAATGTCGATTTTTAAGATGTTGGAAGCAGTTACCTTTTCAGCATCATTAAGGTTCGCGCATCCACACACCAGTGCGAGAAGCATGCAGCCGCATATGTTTTTAAGAAGATAGCCCATGTTTGCTTAAAGCATTAAACTGGCCAATGCCGAAGAATATTGTTTTAGCCAAGTTTTAAGGGAATCCTTGTGCAAGCGGCAAGAAACGGTTTCAACTGTGGGCTATAAAGGTATAAAGATACTGCACCAAAAAATCCCTAGGGATGAAATGATTATAGCAAAAGGAAATGGTATTGTTTATTTGAAATATCGACCGCACCCTCCGAGGCATTGCCCATAATCCAATTTAGCCCAACGGTGCCAGAAGATCCTTACAGAATGACAGATATTTATTTATAGGCTTTTCAACCATGGTCCATTGTCTACCATATCTGGCGCCTCGCCATACCCAACTCGTAACCCGTAACTTCCTTACCGCACCAACCGAAACACTTGCTGTTTTCCGCCCGCCGATACCTGCAATAGATAAGTACCCGCTGGCAACTGCTCCCCACTCAGGTAAAAGGCATCGCCACGCAGGTTGCCGATGTGCTTGATGGCGCGGCCGGTTATGTCCAACACCGTTATGTCCATCGGCTGGTCGGTAAGGTTTATGAGCGTGGCGGCCTCGCCGTGGGAAAAACCATATGAATTGTGCAGCTCAAAGGCTGGGGTATCTTGCTGCGGGATGGCGGCAATGCCTATCCCGTTCAAAAAGCCCCGGTTTACCATAATGGCATGGATAACGTTGTAATTATCGCCGTTGTACAGTGCGTTATCGGCCTGTATGTAAGCCAGTGCGGCATCGGTAAAGGTCATGTTGCTGGCTAGGGAAAACAGCGTTTGCAGGGCCAGCTTGTCGGCCACGTCCCTGCCCAGCGCGCTCCACACCTCCATGAGCGCGGTGGCCCACATTTCGCCGTTGCGGTGTATGCTGCCCCCCAAGTCTGCCGGGTAAACCTTGTTGGTAGCCGCATCGCGGCCGTTCCAGTACTCGTTGTGCCCATCCCAGGTAAACATATCGGCCCAGCGGTAGTTGGAAATGCTGCGGGAGTATGACGTGGCAAAGTAATCGCCGAAGCCCTCGTCCAGTGCCGTGCGCTCGGTGCCGAAATTGGTAGCGGGCGAGCCGAAATAGCTCAAGGCGTGGCCATATTCATGTATCACCACGTCGGCATCCTCCGCATCATCAATGCCGCCATCGCCAAAAAACAAACGGGGCGAGCCGCCGCCATAAGAAAACTGCGAATTGTCGGCACCATTTAAGGCGTGAGCATCCACTTCCACCAAGTCTTGCGTTAAAGTAGTGAAGCCTAGAGAAGCTATGTAATCGCGGAACGTATTGAGGTGGTAATAAGCGTTCACCTCCTCAAACTCGCTCTGCGAACGGTTGTACAAAAACGCGGGGGTAAGGCTGCTGGCCACCGTTTGCGACGGGTTGCTGAAATCTGCCATCACAAAGTAATCGTTCTGCAAAAAATATAGGCCGCCCACCAATTTGGCCTCCACGCTTACCATTACCCGCTCGTTGCGCAGCACGGCCGTGTTGGCATCGCTGCTATCCACATACGGGGCCAGATAAACCGTTTCGGCAGAAGTAATAGGGTCGGGGTTGAACACATACGCCGAGGCCGGAACGCCCGCATAAGCATTCAGGTCGCGGTTATACATCATGTTGCCAGTCTTGTCCAACAAGTATAGGCGGTGGTCGCCGCTTTCGGCATGGTACAGTTGCAGCATCTTATAGGCGGCTGGCTGGTTGCCGATAACGGCCAATACGGCTTGCTCCTTTATCTCGGCCTCGGCATAACCCGTAAAGCTGGCCAAGGTGCCTGCCAACGAAAAGCCCTCGATGGCCGTGGCATCCCTGGTGAGGATATTGGGCCAAGAGGCGATGGGGTAGCTGTTGTCGAAAACGGAGTACACCTTGCCTTGGTGCCCGATGTTGATTTTTACTTGCGAATTGAACACTGGGAAACCGCCGAAGTATTGCTCGAAGGTAAAATGCTGACCGCCGGGGCTGGTTTTGTGCGCCACCAGTTGCAGCGATACTTGGCTGGCGGCCAAGTGCGGCAAGGTTTGCAAAAGGTATTGCTTGGCCGTGGCTTCCGATACCGGGCCGGGTAAAGCGCCTTCGGGGTAGATGGCTTGGGCTATTTTGTCCGCAAAAGGGTCAAGGTTGTCCGTGTCCGGCGATTGCTTGGCAAACAGGGTGGCAGCGGCCACTATAAATACGACGAATAAGTATATGTTACGCATACTTCATAAAGATAACACTAACCCCATTAATGGTTGCTAGTTCGGCGGTGAGTTTTTCTTCCAAGGGCTGTGGAAGGTTTATCTCCAACCGGCAATCCAGCTCCATCGCCTGCCCGATGATGGAAACATGCTGCCGCTTCAACAGGTTCATTACCTCGTGCAAGGCGGTATATGGGCAAGCCACTTGGTACCACGCCAGCACTTGGTGGGTAATGGTTTCGGCATCGGCCAGGGCCTCGGCGGCAGCACCTTTGTAAGCCTGTATCAGCCCCGGCACCCCAAGCAACGTGCCCCCGAAGTAGCGCACCACGGCTACCAATACGTTGGTAACACCAGCTGAGTACAACTGGTTGAGAATGGGCTTGCCCGCGCTGCCGGAAGGTTCTCCATCATCGTTGCTGCGCTCAAAGGGGCTATCGGCACCTATGCGGAAAGCATAGCAGATGTGGCGGGCCTTGGGGTGTTCTTTCCAAAGGCGGTCCAAATGGGTTTTAACTTCCTCCTCGGTGGCGATGGGAATGGCCCAACCGATAAATTTGCTCCCCCGATCTTTGTACTCGCCCGAGGCGGGGGCGGCTATGGTTCGGTAGGAAGTGGCCATTGGAAGAAATTGCGGTATAAATGTCTCAATTTGAGATAAAATAGCGCAAAA
>CAYYZT010000082.1:7098-10932 GCA_964476015.1 uncultured Chitinophaga sp. | reverse complement strand
CGTAGCCGGGCAAGAACAACTGGAGGTTGCCGCCGATGTGCCCGATAAGGAATATACAGAGAAAGAGGCCGGTAGCGGCCATGAAATACTTTTTCGACAAAGAACTCAGGAAGAAAGAGTTTGGGCTTGTTGTGCTCATGGACGTTTTATACCATTTAACAGAAATCCGGTGCAAATGTACTTAACACTGCATTAAGTTTAACCTTTAGCCAAGGCTAAATTGCTTTTGGCCGCTAATTTAGACCGTTTCTAAACATACCTCGATTAGGGTAGTACTAAGTTAACCAATTTGCACAAGGGTGCGTTCGGCGGTAGATGGTGACATTTGTCAATGATGGGTGTAGTGATTGGGATTGGCACTGTAATTTAAGAAACTAGTGTCAAGGGAATAATTAAATTTGCAATAGGAAAGCGAATGATATGACCAATAGTATTGAAATAGAGAATTATAAATCCATCAAACACCTGAAGCTGGAAACGGCAAGGGTAAACGTGTTTATTGGCGAGCCTAATTCGGGTAAGTCTAATATTTTGGAGGCGTTGGGGTTGTTGTCTATGGGAGTTACCCGAAATGAATATTTCAAAGATATTCTTCGATTTGATAACACTGGACAATTATTTTTTGACTCGGATACAAATCGAATACTTAAAGTAGTTACGACCGATTTGGGTTTTTCATTAAAACTTAGTAAACAAAGCAATGGAGACCTAGATAATATCTTTAAGGGTGAATATCAAACGAATGGAAAGAATACGAGTGGATTTGACTTGCGTTTTGACGGCAGTATTATAAATTCCAATAGACAATTTGAGAATACCTATAAGTATTATTGCTATGAGAATGGTCCTCTGGAGCAAGTGAACTTCACTAACTATCTTAACCCTCCCTATGGAGACAATTTGGTAAACATTTTGGTAAATAATCCATCGTTGCGAAAAATTGTTTCAGATATATTCAAAAGAAAAGATCTGCGTTTGCAGCTAAACCCTGTTGATAATACAATAGGTGCAGTAAAGGAGGTTGATGATATAATTTTTAATTATCCATATAAGGCTGTTTCTGAAACAATTAGACGATTTATTTTCTATAAATTAGCTATCGCTACCAACCAAGGTAGTAGTTTGATATTCGATGAGCCAGAAGCCCATACATTTCCCGCATATACTCGAGAGATTGGGGAGTTGATTGCTTTAACTGAAGAAAACCAATTCTTTATAGCCACACATAATCCTTACCTCCTGCGTTCCATATTTTATAAAGCACCTCAAACAGAAGTGAAAGTTTTTGTAACTACATTAAAAAATTATGAAACGCAATGCAGGGCGATAGAAAGTGATGAGCTTGCTGAATTGTTAGAACAAGATATCGACCTATTTTTTAACCTTCCCGAATAACTCTATCGTATGATATATGTGGAAGGAAATCCAGACATAGTGCTGTGTAAAAAACTTGGGGTACCTAGAAAAAACATTAAGGACAAAAATGATAAAGGGCGAATTTGTAACTTTCTAATAAAACAGAATAACCAACAAGGGCTTATTGATGACGATCCCCACAGCCCAAATCCTTTGTCATTGGCATATTTTCGAGAGAAACTTCCTAGTAAATATGGGATAAAGCAACTTGTTGACAAAAATGATAATGAGTTGATTGTGATTTCCCCGAGATTGGAAGGATGGTTAATCCAAGTATGCAATGCAAATGGGGTTGATATCTCGAAAGAACCGTTTGGCTTACCCAATACTGATAAGTCATTACATAAGGATATTAACGGCAAGTTATTTAAGCTAGAGGTTTTACTTGACTACTTACTTGAAATTAAAGCCCCCGAAATACTTTACCTTCAATCACTCTTGAAGAAGAAATCTTAATATAACCATGATTTACTACCACCCCAACAAAAACTGGCTGCGCGACCTATCGCATTTCTACGAGAGCAAAACCATGCGCAAAATTTGGGGGGCTGTAATTAGCATCGGTGCCATCACGGCCGTTTTTTGCTACGCAGTGCATTATTTTGATTGGCACTCCAGCTTTTCGATGGGCACGGGCGTGTACTCCTTGCTGGGTATCGCGCTCAGTATAGTGTTGGTGTTCCGTACCAACACCGCTTACGACCGCTGGTGGGAGGGCCGCAAGCAGTGGGGGGCACTGGTAAACAACTGCCGCAACTTGGCCATTATGCTACATGCGGCTTTGCCCGAAAACGATAAAGAAACCCGTAAACTGTTTGCCAAGCACCTCACCAATTTTTGCATCGCGTTTAGAGACCACCTGCGCGAAGGCACCGAGGTGGAGGAACTGATATTGCTTTCGCCCGAAGAAAAAGCCCTGTACAAAACAAAAAACCATATACCCAACTACATCAGTTTTTTGATTTATCAGCGTATTGAGCAAGCATATCGGAATGGCGAGATAAGGGAGGAGGATTTTCGTAACATGCACCCGCAGGCTACCTCTTTGTTGGATATTTTAGGGGCCTGCGAACGCATCAAAAAAACGCCTATACCGTTTTCATATGCCATCTATATCAAGATGTTTATTATTTCTTATGGCCTTTTTCTGCCTCTGGGATTGGTGGAGCAGTACGGTTATTGGACCATACCGATGGTAATGATCGTTTTCTTTGCCTTTATAGGGCTGGAACTGATGGCTGAGGAAATTGAAGAGCCTTTTGGCGAGGACAACAACGACCTGCCTACTACCACCATCGCACACAATATCAAAAACAACGTGTTCGAGATTTTGGAGGCCCGCAACCCCGTGGTGGAACACAAGGTAAGAAAGGAATACATGGA
This sequence comes from uncultured Chitinophaga sp., assembly GCA_964476015.1. Classification (GTDB taxonomy): domain Bacteria; phylum Bacteroidota; class Bacteroidia; order Chitinophagales; family CAIOSU01; genus CAIOSU01. The sequence continues at coordinate 8,133 of CAYYZT010000082.1, read as the reverse complement.
CCTGCCTTAGCCCCTTTCAAGCATAAATCTATTCACCAAATTCAGTATTTTCGCCTAGTATATGTGGCAATGGTGTTTTTGGTTGATGGCACTGGTGTTGGGGCACGCAGCGCATGGGCAAACGGTTTTCAGGCACGTTTTCGGCAATTCTGCTTGCTACCATGAAGGTTATTCCGTGGTGCCTTATACCGATGGATATTTAATAAGCACAACTCAACAATGCGGTAGCGGCTGGCAGGCCGACATGCTGCTGTTGGACGACAATGGCGATTCCATCGGCCACGTTGTACCGAATGGCTACAACGGCTATATACGCCCCGCAAGCGACGGCGGATACCTTTTTTTAGGGGGCAACAAGGCTGGCCTGGCATACGATACCATAGTGATAGCCAAGGTGGATAACCAGCTCGATACGGTTTGGACCCGCCCGCTCTTTTTTGCCGAATGCAACAACCAAGTATATGATTTGATTGAGGTGGCCGATGGCTACGTGGCCGTGGGCATCTTCTCCGAAACAGTGTGCAACATGGGGCCGTCGTACCAATCGTTTGCGGTAAAACTGGATTTTGACGGCAACATGGTGTGGCAACAAACTTATGGCACACTTGGCGAGGACGATGAGATCTTCGGCGTTCGCGAAAGAGGCGATGGGCAGCTTTGGTACTATGGCTGGAAACGCGATGGGCTAGGGGAGTTCCCTTGGCTGCTAATAACCGATGCCGATGGAGATTCCCTTACTAGCTACGGCACTGCCACCTTAGGAGAAGGGTTCGGCTATGGGTTTGATTTAACCACGGACGGTGGCTTTATTACTATTGGCTATGGCGATAGCATCTATGCCCGTAAGTTTGATGGCAGCATGAACCTAGAATGGGAGCGGAGCCTCGGCCTGCAATCAGGCGGTATATATTTCCGGGCTTTTGAAATGCAGGATTTCAACTACGGTTTTTTGGCCTGTTTGGATGGCCTCACGGGGTGCAACAGCCACCTGTTTAAGCTTACGCCCCATGGGGAGACCGTTTGGGCAAAAAATTG
>CAYYZT010000082.1:523-7088 GCA_964476015.1 uncultured Chitinophaga sp. | reverse complement strand
ACGGCCTGTTGCGCAATGTGGTGGAAACCGAGCCAGGTCAATTTCTGCTTACGGGCTATACCAATGCCTTCCCGGTGCTGCCGGAAGCTTTGGTGGTGCGCTTCGATACCATTTTCGATTCCATTCCCGATTTCGTGGCCGAAACGCAGGGTGTGGAATGGTCCGTTTATCCTAACCCGGCAAACGATAAGGTGTACATCCGTTCGTCCGCGCTGTTCAACCAAGTATCCTTGTACGGTTTAGATGGGAAACAATACCTAACCCGCTTAATCTACCCCAGCAACAATACCATATCCTTGCCTTTGCCTGCGCTTGCGCTTGCGCATGGGCTGTATGTATTGCGCCTGCAAACGGCCTCGGGCCAAATATTGCACCAAAAGCTGCTGATTGGGCACTGATACAATATAATTTTTGGTTGTCCGTCCTTCACCTATTGCTACTCCATTTAGGGTAGCAATATTTATATCTTTACACCAACATTAATGGAGAGTAGCTGTACGCTTACCAATTGCTTCGGGGGGAGTATTTCTTTGTCTACCACTACGGGTTATACCGCCGAAATATATAATGGCATCGCCGCGGTGCCGCAAGCCTTGTGGCAGCAAGTTGTGCCGCAGGGCCATACCTTTCTGCATTACGATTACCTTACCGCTTTCGAGGCCAGTTGCAGCCACAACGTGGGTTTCCGTTACGTGGTTTTTCGCAAAAACGGTAGGCTGGCCGGTGTGGCCACTTTTCAGATAGTATTGTTTGACGGTAACAACATCGGCAACGAAGAGAGCCGTAAGCAGCAGGGTTGGTGGGCCAATATGCTCAACAGTATGGTAAACCGCATGAAAATGCGCTTGTTGGTGCTGGGCAATACGTTTATGACGGGCGAATACGGATGGTATTTTACCGATGTAAAGGTGCCGGGCCAAGAAGAACTGTTGGCCCTGCAATCGTCCATTGCCCAGTTGGTGCAACAGGCCAAGCAAGATGCGAGGCCCATTAGCGGCGTTTTGGTAAAGGATGTTTTCTTGGAAAACCTAGGTGCTTTGCCACAATTGCAGCAAGCGGGCTACCTACAGTTTCCGGTACAGCCGGATATGATATTGGATGTAGACCCCATGTGGAAGTCGTTTGACGATTACCTAGCCGCCATGACATCCAAATACCGGGTGCGCATGCGCAAGGCCATTAAGGATATGGCTAGGGTAGAGGTGCGGCCCATGACCTTGGCCGAAGTGGAGGCATCGATGCCCGAAATGGAGCGGCTTTACCAAGAAATAATCAATACCACTTCCTTTAAAATGGCCACGTTCGATTTGGGCCATGTGCCTAATTTGGTGCGCACCTTGCCCGCAGAGCAGTTTTGGGTGGAGGGGTTTTGGCTGGACGGTAAGCTGATAGCCTTTATTTCGCTGTACAAGCACCAAGGCCAATTGGTGGCTGGCATGATGGGTATGGACAGGGCTATGCAAAAGTCGTTCGACCTGTACTTGAACGTATTGTTGCTAGTAGCGCGAAGGGCCATAGAGCATCAAGTAAAACAGGCCGTTTACGGCCGCACGGCCATGGAAATAAAAAGCTCAGTAGGGGCCAAGCCGCACGATATGTACCTGTATACTAGGCACAAATCCAACTGGAAGAGCCGTATTTTGCTGCCCATAGTAAAGCTATTGAGCACCAACAAACCTTGGCACCAACGCAATCCGTTCAAGGAAGCGGTTTGATGGCTCTTTGGTGTTGACGAAAGGGGCAAATCATCCTCCATCTACCATCGACTATTTTTTCTATTTTTGCCCACTATGAAAGTGACAGAAACGGGCATACCGGGCTTGGTGGTGATAGAGCCTAACGTATTTCGCGATAGCCGTGGATACTTCTTCGAGAGCTACAACAAGCAGCGTTTCGAAGAGCACGGGCTCTATTACGATTGGGTGCAGGATAACCAGTCGCAATCTGCCTACGGCGTGCTGCGCGGGCTGCACTACCAGCTCAACCCATACAGCCAGGCCAAGTTGGTGCGCGTTATACGCGGGGCGGTGTTGGATGTGGCGGTGGATATCCGCAAGGGTTCGCCCACCTACGGCAAGTGGCACGCGGAGGTGCTGAGTGCCGAAAACAACAAGCAGTTGCTGGTGCCGCGAGGATTTGCCCACGGTTTTGTGGTGATAACCGAATCGGCGGAGTTTACTTATAAGTGCGACAACCTGTACAACAAGGAGTCGGAAGGCGGTATCCAATTCGACGACCCCACGCTGGCCATTGACTGGAACTTTGATTTGAGCAAGGTGCAACTGTCAGACAAAGACAAGGTGCTGCCCGCCTTTGCCGATTCGCGCAACAACTTCGTTTTCGGGCTATGAGTTACCCCACCACCATATTGATAACGGGCAGCGGCGGCCAGTTGGGTAGCGAGTTCAGGCACCTGCAAGGCACGTTGGATGGCTGGGAGTTCGATTTTTTCGACTCGCGCCAGTTGGATGTCACCAACCCCGAATCCATCGAAAAAGCCCTTACTGCCCGAACCTACCAATATGTTATCAATTGTGCCGCCTATACGGCAGTGGATAAGGCAGAGAGCGATATTGACCGTGCCTATGCCGTAAACTCCACTGGAGCGCAACAACTGGCCGAAGCCTGTGCCAAACATGCCGTAAAGCTCATCCACATCTCCACCGATTTTGTGTTCGATGGCAAGGGCCACAAGCCTTATCAAGAAACCGACGAGGTACACCCCATAGGTGTGTACGGTGGCAGCAAAGAACAGGGCGAGCGGTTGTTGTTGGAGGCCAATGCCGAGGCCGTTATCATTCGTACCTCGTGGCTATACAGCAGCTTTGGCGGTAACTTTGTGAAAACCATGCGCCGCTTGGGCATCGACCGCCCCGAGCTGAACGTGATATACGACCAAGTGGGCACACCCACCTATGCCCGCGATTTGGCCCACGCCATAGTGGAGGCCATCCGTTCGGGCAAGCTCGACCCTGCGGCGGGCATCTTCCATTACAGCAACGAGGGCGTGGCCAGTTGGTACGATTTTGCGACAGCGGTAATGGAAATGAGCGGTTTGGCATGCAAAGTGCTGCCCATCAATACATTTGAATACCCTACACCCGCAGCCCGCCCACACTACAGCGTGCTGGATAAACGTAAATTCAAAGAGGTTTTCGGTACAGCCATCCCTTATTGGCGCGATAGCCTGAAAGCCTGCATACAAACATTGGAAAATGACGAGAACTAAGATAAACAGCGACCTATTGGTTGATATCGCCCAACGTGCCGGAAGGGCGATAATGGAAATATACGTGCAGGATTTCGAGGTGATAACCAAGGAAGACAAAAGCCCCCTTACCGAGGCCGACCGCAAGGCGAACGCCATTATAGTGGAGGCGTTGGAACAACATTACCCGCACATCCCCATCATTTCGGAAGAGAACAAGATGGTGCCGTATGACGAACGCAAGTATTGGAGCCGCTTTTGGTTGGTAGACCCGCTGGACGGCACCAAGGAGTTTATCAAAAAGAATGGCGAGTTTACGGTAAACATCGCTTTTGTGGAAGAGGGCTGCCCCACTTTCGGCGTGGTACACGTGCCGGCCACGGGCGTAACGTACTATGGCGTGGTGGGTGAAGGCTCTTATTGCATACAGCACGGCGGCGATGCGGTGCCAATGGGTAAAACCCCGATCCTCTACACCCAAAAAGAGCACGTAGTGGTGGTGGCCAGCCGTTCGCACCTTACGCCCGAAACGGAGGATTTCGTGGCCGATTTAAAGACCCAAGGCAAAAGCGTGGACTTTCTTTCAAGCGGCAGCTCGCTCAAGTTTTGCTTGGTGGCTGAGGGCAAGGCCGACGTGTACCCACGTTTTGGCCCCACCATGGAGTGGGACACCGCTGCCGCACATGCCGTAGCCCTTGGCGCGGGCCGCCACGTGTACAAGGCCGGCACCGCCGAACCGCTTACCTACAACAAAGAGGATTTGCTGAACCCGTACTTTATTGTTTGCTAGTAGAGTTGTATAGTTACGGGTTACGAGTTACGGGTTGTTGTATCCAAATAAGCTACCTCATCCTTAAGACGAGGATGAAACGTACCCAGTGTCTCCAGACGCCCACACAATACGGTCAGGGGAAATGCTATTGCCTTCCCTTCTGTTATCAACACTAAGGACACAAAGGGTTCACAAAGCTCTGGTGTACTTTGTGCATTTTTCTTTGTGTCCCTTGTGTTTAAAGTGTCATACCGTAGGGAACTTCTAGCGATGTGTGTTAAAGTTTGCAGGGTGAAGCAGCTTGGAAGGTGGGTAGTTAAAAAGTACTTATCCGCCTTTGGGCGCAGCCAATATTTATACTTCGTTGCGGCTCTTCGAGGAGGTCCTTGTAGGATGACATGTTTATAGTACGACGGAAATAAAATACTTTTGTGAACGTTTAATCGCTAACCAACCCATAACCTGTGTCACACTGAGCGTAGTCGAAGTGCGCAACCCGTAACCAAATGCAGCCCATCCGTTTCGTAGTAGTAGGCTTCGGCAACATTGGCAGGCGCCATTGCGAGGAGATAGTGCGGCACCCCGAGGCCAAGCTGGTGGCCATTTGCGATATTGACGAAACCAAGGAGCGCGCCGCTTGGAAAGAATACCCGGTGCCGTTTTTCAACTCGCTCGATGCGTTTATGCTCTCTTCTTTCGAGGCGGACGTTATCAGCATTTGCACGCCTAACGGTTTCCATGCGCCGCTCAGTTTGCAGGCACTCAATTTTTACACCCACGTGGTTTGCGAAAAGCCCATGGCCCTTAAAGCCAGCGATTGCCAAGCCGTTATCGATTTGGCAAAGGAAGTGGGCAAGCAGGTTTTTTGCGTGATGCAGAACCGTTACAGTCCGCCAAGCCAGTGGCTGAAAAGCGTGGTGGAGGAAGAGGTTTTAGGCGAGATATATCTGGTGAAAATAGACCTCTTTTGGAACCGCGACCACCGCTATTACACGCCCGACGGCTGGCGGGGCACGCTGGAACTGGACGGTGGGCCACTCTTTACGCAGTTTAGCCACTTCGTGGATTTGCTATACTGGCTTTTTGGCGATATAGACGACATCAGGGCGCAGTTTTTCAACTTTAACCACCAAAGCAATACCGAGTTTGAAGATAGTGGCTTGGTACAGTTCCAATTCAACCAGGGTGGGGCAGGGGCCATCAATTACTCTACCTCTTGCTTCGATAAAAACTTGGAGAGCAGCATTACCATCCTTGCCGAAAAAGGCACCATAAAGGTTAGCGGCCAGTATATGGACAAGGTGGAGCATTGCCAAATTGAGGGCTACACCATGCCCGAGCTGCCGCCATCGGCACCGCCAAACCTATACCCCAACGGCTACCAAGGCAGTGCCAGCAACCACCTGCAAATGGTGGACAACGTTATCCGCTCCTTAAAGGGCGAAGCCGCCGCCACCGCTACCCCCGAAGAGGGGCTTGCCGTGGTAAGCATGATTGAGCGCATGTACAATTCTAGACACTAGACTTCACACAAGAAGCTAGATTAAAGCATCTTCTTCCTTAATTATCCATGCTAACATCAACCAAATGGTAGGTGGGCAAAGTAAACATTGCTACCAACCCTTCCCTTAAAGCCAACAAGCAACTTTTTCCATCCGCTGCCGTAAAAACCTCCAGAAACGCCCTCCAAGGGCACCCGGAAATAGCGATAGTGCGGATTGATTTTGTGGATGAAAAGAGTTGCTTATGCGGTTTTGGAACAACTTTACGCTTCGGCCTGCCTTTACTTTGATGTTTATTATCTCCTTGGGGCGCATTGCCTCGGCACAGGTACAGGCCAACGAACTCTACTGGTATGTGGATGGTAAAAAACAGGTTTGGGGCTGGACCCCCGAACGTTTTGCCGTACAGGTGCCCACCGATGCCGAAAACCATGCCCTGAGCACTACTTTTATGGAGAAGAAGGAGCCGGTAATATCGGCCTCCGAAAAATTCTTGGAGTTTGGGTTTACCGCCAACATTCCATCCAGCAGCAAGCAAAACCACATCGACGAAATATTGGCCCGGTACCATGCCGACCAGCCCCTTTCCGTACTCCATGCCCCCGGCACTTTGCTCCCTGTTTATATCGACAACCAAGTAATGGTTCGTTTCAAAGCCGGAAACATTACCGAAGAACAACTGAGTGCATTTATTCAGAAATATGACCTTACGTTGCAGAATGAACAAGTGCTCTCTATGCCCGAAAGCGGCAAGCAGGTGTTTATCTTCCGCATGAACGATAATACGCTTACCTACACCGCCGCCCACTTGGCCGCCAAACTATTCGAGCAGGAAAAGCACTTGATAGCATCTGCCCAACCCAACAAGCTGAATGTATTGACGATTGACGGCGAAATGGTAAACCCAGCTTCCAACCCAGCCTTTTACAAATCTTGGCACTTGGACAACAATGGCCAGCAACTGTTTTGCTCTTCCAAATCGGGCACTACGGATGCGGATGTAAAGGTGAAGGATACTTGGAATATTGGCTATATGGGCCAAGGCATTACCGTTGGCGTAATTGACGTGGGTGGCTTTGACTA
>CAYYZT010000082.1:0-513 GCA_964476015.1 uncultured Chitinophaga sp. | reverse complement strand
TTGCAAGGCCAGTTGATCAGTGGTTGGGATTGCATCAACAACCGCCCTTACGATGCCGGAAACTTCTACTTTGCCGATGCCAACCAAGGCCACGGCATGGGCGTTACGGGCATTATAGTGGCCAATAGCGCCAACGGTGCCACTGGCGTGGCACCGGGTGCCAAAGTGGCTCCGTTGCTTATTAGCGGCTCTGAGGCTTCTATCGTTTTGGCGTTGCAAAAGGCGTTGGAAATGAACTTGGACATTGTGAACATGAGCTTTGCCATGGGTTATAGCGAAGCCGTAAAACAACAGGTGCTGAACCTTACACAACTGGGCCGCAAAAAATACGGCACTGCTTTGGGCACCATTATCATTACCAGCCACGGCAACAACGGGGCGGACGATGCCGTAAGCCCGCAATGGCCAGCCGCTTACGATGAGGTTATCAGCGTAGGTGCCAGCACGCCCGACGACCGCCGCAAAACCAATGGCGATAACTGGAACGTTGGCGGCACTTGGGCTACCAACTTT
>CAYYZT010000081.1:9959-11047 GCA_964476015.1 uncultured Chitinophaga sp. | reverse complement strand
CCCGTCTATGGCCGGCCCAAGGCGCAACTGCCTGCCCTCCGGGCCATAAAAACCCGTACAGCTAAGGGTAATGCCCTTGATAAACTCGTTGCCGAACAAGTCCAACAGGCGTTTGGAGGAGTCGTAGGAATACGGAACACAGATGCCGTCCAAGCCCAAGTGGCTGTTGAGGCTTATCAATAAGGGCGACAACTGCTGTTCGGCTTGGTGGTAAAAGGGCATCAACCCATCCAACCCGATGGCTTCTTCGGTAAGTACCACGCTATCCACGCCCAGTTCTGGCTGCAAGCCGCCCGCCGTACCGATGCGGATAATGTTGAGCGAAGTAAGCTCGTCCTTTATTTCGCGCCGTTGCAAATCGATGTTTACCAGCGCATCCAGTTCGTTGAAAACGATATCAATATTATCCGTACCGATACCGGTGGAGATAACGCTGATGCGCTTGCCGCCAACGGTGCCTGTGTGCGTTACAAACTCGCGCTTGGCTGTTTGGAAATCCACCTTGTCGAAGTGTTTGCTCACCTCGCCCACACGGGTAGGGTCGCCCACGGTGATGATGGTATCGCCAATGTTTTCAGGGTGTAGGTTTAAGTGGTAAACACTTCCGTCGTTGTTCAATACTAATTCGCTGGCGGCTATTGGTTGCGGCATAGTTATTTTATTTTTGTGCAAAGTAAGAAAAGAAACCGATGCCGCTCAAATTCAACCTGAAGAAGATTCTGGTTCCTACCGATTTTTCCGAACATTCCCTGAGTGCCCTCCACTACGCCGCCGCCATGGCCAAGCACAGCGATGCCGAAATAATCCTGCTGCACGTAATGGAAAACTATGAGGACAATGCCGCGCTCAACCAAGTAATCAACGTGGCCAGTGCCATCAAAAAGGAGGTGAACGCCAAGCTGATGCAGATAAAGACCGACAACATGGACCTTTGGGGCATCAAGATTACCGTGCGGCTGGAAACCGGGAAGATATACAAGGGCATTACCCAAGTATTGGCCGACGAGGGTATCGATTTGATAGTGATGGGCACGCACGGCAGTTCGGGCGTTGATACCATAGAGCGGTATCTATTGGGCAGCAACGCC
>CAYYZT010000081.1:0-9949 GCA_964476015.1 uncultured Chitinophaga sp. | reverse complement strand
ATAGTGCTGCCGCTGGATACCACCAAAGAAACCAAGGACAAGGTGGCGCAGGCCATCCGCATTGCACGGGTGTTTGGCTCCACCATCCACGTTATCTCCGTTTCCACCCGCTGGGACGAGTGGCGCGTGGGCGGCGATAAAATGAAGGTGCAGTTGGAAGAGGTTTCCGCCGAAATCAAAAAAGCGGGCGTGCCCGTAGTTACCAAGGTCATCCGAAAGGAAGACATTGCCCAGAGCGTGTTGGATTACGCCAAGGAAGTAACCGCCGATTTGGTAATCATCATGATACGCGCCGAGAGCAAACTGGCCGAGTTTACGGTAGGCTCCAGTGCCCGCGACATTATATCGGAAAGTGCCATCCCGGTGCTGAGCATCAGGCCGGGGTATAAGTAGAGAGGTAGCTATTTAAGGAAACGTTCTCTGTTATGATACTCCAGGAAAACGGGATCGGGCAAAAATTTTGAAGGGAGCCTGATTTCCTTATCTACATAGGGTGCAAAAAAAGTGGCAAAAGACTGCGTGTCCATTTCTCTTAAAGCTTTTGGAGAAACCACGATTTTGTAATCTATGGATATTGTTATCAGGCCATTTTCAAAGGCCTTGTCGTGTAAGGGGTTGATGCAAATACCATTACTAGGGTTAAGCCTAGCTGCTTCGTCAACGCTCCAAGGCTTTATATGGCCCGCCACTAAAAGTAATGGGTTTTGGATGCCCGTTATGCAGCAGGTGCTATTATAAGATGATAAAACAATCCTTCTAAATATCGATTGATTAACCCGAACCCTGATAATTTGTTCCCTAGTCAATCCTTGTTTAGGCAAATATGGCTCGCTAGTTTCTGCCTTCTCCAACACCGATTTCCCTTCCAATTGCGCACGTAGTTTTTCGCTTTCAAAAAGTAGTTCTTCCCAATTACCGTAAAACTCTTTCCATACGGTTTTGTCCATTTTACTACTGTTAGTGGCTCCTTTTATTCCACGGGCCCGTAAGGTGGGATCAAGGCTGGCAAGGTTTACTAGTTTATAGGATACAGCACCGGGTGTTCTTCCTAACAAATTGGAGAGTTTTATTATTTCTTTGTTGTTTTGGTGAAGTTGTCCGAATGGCAATTGGCAATATAGATTGTAAGCAATGATAGTTTCCTCTCTTGACCAAAGTTTTTGCCCAGCTTTCATGATTAGTTGTGCCGATAAATATAAGGATTTATTGTTCATTTTTAGTAAGCTGCCCGATAGCCCACTTTTGTAAATGTATCTGCCATCTTTATTGCCACCTCAATGCCAAATTTTCCCTACCCATCTGCAATCTTGTCAGATAAAACCACTTGGCACAACAAATGCTATCTTTGCAGTCGCAAAAGAAAACCTACATTTTCTAAACCCAAACCATTTTAAACCTATATGTCAGTTAACATTCAACCCCTAGCAGACCGCGTGTTGGTAAAAGCCGACGCCGCCGAAGAAACCACCAAGAGTGGCCTGTTCATCCCTGACACGGCTAAAGAGAAGCCTCAAAGAGGTGAAGTAGTAGCCGTAGGCGGGGGCAAAAAAGACGAACCCCTTACCGTAAAGGTGGGCGACAAGGTATTGTATGGCAAATACGCCGGTACCGAGCTTACCGTGGAGGGCCAAGAATTCCTCATCATGCGCGAAAGCGACATTTTCGCAATTTTGTAATTAGTTATTGGTTATTAGTTGATTGATTATTGGTGAAAACAACCAGCAATCAATCATAATTAACCAATAACCAGTAACAAATAACCTATAACCATTCCCAATAACCAATAACAAATAATCAAGCAATGGCAAAGTTGATAAAATTTGACACGGAGGCCCGTGAAAACCTGAAAAAAGGTGTGGATGCGTTGGCCAATGCCGTAAAAGTAACCCTTGGCCCTAAAGGCCGCAACGTGGTTATCGAGAAAAAATTCGGTGCTCCGGGCGTTACCAAAGACGGGGTTTCCGTAGCTAAGGAAATTGAGCTGGAAGACCCTATCGAAAACATGGGTGCCCAAATGGTGAAGGAAGTGGCCAGCAAAACCAGCGACCTGGCTGGCGACGGCACCACCACTGCTACCGTATTGGCCCAAGCCATCATTACCCGTGGCTTGAAGAGCGTGGCCGCAGGCGCACACTTGATGGACCTGAAGCGCGGTATCGACAAAGCGGTTGCCGTAATTGTGGAAGACCTGAAGAAGCAGAGCCAAAATGTTGGCGACAACTTCGAGAAAATAGAGCAAGTGGGCACCATTTCCGCCAACAACGACCCGGAAATCGGTAAGCTGATTGCCGAGGCTATGAAGGCCGTGGGCAAAGAAGGCGTTATTACCGTGGAAGAGGCCAAAGGCACCGAAACGTACTTGGATACCGTGGAAGGTATGCAGTTCGATCGCGGCTACCTGTCTCCTTACTTCGTGACTAACACCGAGAAGATGGAAGCCGAACTGGACCAGCCGTTCATCCTGATTTACGACAAGAAAATCAGCACCATGAAGGATTTGCTGCCAGTGTTGGAGAAAGTGGTACAAACTGGCCGTCCGCTGGTTATCATTGCCGAAGATTTGGAAGGCGAAGCCCTTGCTACCTTGGTGGTGAACAAAATACGCGGCACCCTCAAAATAGCCGCCGTTAAGGCCCCAGGCTTTGGCGACCGCCGCAAGGAGATGCTGGAAGATATCGCCATCCTTACGGGCGGTACCGTTATCAGCGAAGACCGTGGCTACAAGCTGGAGAACGCTACTTTGGAATTCCTTGGCCGTGCCGAGAAAATTTCCATCAACAAAGACAACACCACCATAGTAAACGGTGTGGGCGAGGCCGAGAACATTAAAGGCCGCGTAAACCAAATCAAAGCCCAAATCGAAAACACCACCAGCGACTACGACCGTGAGAAGCTGCAAGAGCGCCTTGCCAAATTGGCAGGCGGCGTGGCCGTGTTGTATATCGGTGCCCCTACCGAAGTGGAAATGAAAGAGAAGAAAGACCGTGTTGACGATGCCCTGCACGCCACCCGTGCCGCCGTTGAGGAAGGTATAGTACCCGGTGGCGGTGTTGCCCTGTTGCGCGCCCAAGCTGCCATTGTAAACGCCAAGCCTAGCAACGAGGACGAGAAAACCGGTTTGGACATCGTTCGCCGCGCCATTGAAGAGCCATTGCGCCAAATTGTGGCCAACGCCGGTGTGGAAGGTTCCATCGTGGTACAGAAAGTGTTGGAAGGCAAAGGCGACTTTGGCTACAACGCCCGTACCAACGAGTATGAGAACCTATTGGCTAGCGGTGTTATCGACCCTACCAAAGTTACCCGCGTGGCCTTGGAAAATGCCGCATCCATTGCCGGTATGCTCCTTACCACCGAATGCGTAATCGTTGATAAACCAGCCGAAGAAGGCGCTGCCCCCGGCGGTATGCCAGCCGGCATGGGCGGTATGGGCGGCATGATGTAATTTGTTGACCCCCGTTAATATTGAAGCCCCCGCTTTCGGATGAAAGCGGGGGCTTTTTTGTTGGAAAAGGAAGGTTATTTCCCCTTAGGTTTGGGTGATGCGGGAGGGTTATTGCCCCTGCCGCCACCTGATGGATTGCCAGTAGTACTGGGTCCATTTTCGGGACGTGGTTTGTTGGCCATTAAAAATTGTTTTGCGGTTAAATGATGTATAAATAACGGTATCGTGATTGGGATATTTTTATTTGCATCGAGAAATTAATATTTTCCCCAAACTGCCACCTCACCACCACAACCTCAACTTAATAACAATTCAACAAAACCCTTGTAATAAAAGGCTTTCCCGCTCATGGCACTGACTTTGTGAGATAACAGGCGATTATTCACCACCTCCAAAATTTACCTGTTATGAAATCGATATTTGCAATACTGGCTGTCGTGTTCTCGCTATCGGCGTGCAGCACTTACGATAGCACCACCGATACGGATAGCGGCGTACAGACCGAAAGCAAGCCGAACTCCATGACCCGCCCGGCCGATATGGGCGGCAGCATTACCGAGGGCGGCGTAAACGTTAGCGGCGGCGACACCACCATACAAGAAACGGACGGCCACAAAATAACCGTTACCGATAGCAAGGGCGATACCACCATTACCCCTGCGCCGGGCATTGACCAAGATACCATTAAAAACCGCCCGCCGCGCCGCAACTAAGCTGGGTTATGGATAATGTATCCATTATAAGGCAGTCCATACGGGCCAAGCAGCCGGTTTGCGCCAAATATGGCGGCTTGCTGCGCAAGATGTGCCCGCACGTGTTGGGCTTGAAGAACGGCGTGGTACACGCACTTTGCTGGCAGTACGGCGGCGAAAGCCACAAAGGCGGCCTGCCCGACTGGCGTTGCATGCCCGTGGATGAGCTGACGGAACTGAAACTGCTGCAAGAGCCTTGGCACACCAGCCCCAACTACTCCGTGCCCAAGCAACATTGCGTGGATGAGGTGATGGAGAGACTTTAAGGTTTGTTGCGGGTTTCGAGTTACGGGTTGCGAGTTTCTAATTCAAATTACCTCCCGTTACCGTTTTCTTCATTGTACCTCGTACATCGTTTTGTCTTGATACTTGATACCTGCCTACCGGCAGGCAGGCTCACTACATGCTACTAAAAAAACTTTTTCTACTGGGCTACGTAAAACAACCTACTCAGCCAACCAAAACCCAGTCCAGTGGAATTCAAGTTCAACAAAGCTTTCTCCGATAAAAAAGAGAAACACGTGCAGCGCATCTTTATTATCGGGTGCATGCTATACCTCAGTGTGGGCTTCGCTTACCAGCTTACCGAGATAGAGGTAAACGATCCCTTTTGGCTCCGTTTTCTGGTAGGCACGCTAGGCTTGATGGCCCTCATCATGACCCGCGTTTCCGATTATTTCCAACGCTATTTTGCCACCGTGCTGCTGATGACCATGTTCATCTACAACATGCATTTTTACTACCTGCTTTACGTAAACGACTTCGATGCCAATTACCGCATTTCGCTGTTGGTGGTGGTTATTACCACTATTATGTTCATCAATTCCAAAAAAGTCCATTTCGGCTACAACATATTTACCATACTGGCTTACGGGGGGCTGATGACGTATTCGGGCAAGGTGGATAACGACACCATGCTGCTGGGTATGTTGATATTGATTGTGCTGCTGTTTGGCTACATAAAAAATACCGACCGCATGGAAGCGTTCCGCCTTATCAAGGAAAACCAAACCTTGCTCAATACGGTAAACAATAACATCTACAACGGCATCTTCCGTATCAATACCCACTTCCGCCTGCTGTATGCCAACGATTATTTGGCGCGCATGCTGGGCTTTTCCATTACGCAGGACAGGCTGATAGTGGAAGAAATAAAGCGCGTGTTCCAAAACCATCCGGGCATTGCCCGCAGGTTGGAAAACCTGGAGCCGGTAAAAGACGTGGAAGTGTCTTTTTCGCGTAAAGACGGTTCGGAGTTTTGGGGATTGGTAAACATGACCCCCATCATAAACGAAGACCACGAGGTGCCTTTTTACGACGGCACCATTCTGGATATTACCGACAAAAAAATAGCCGAGAACGAGCTGATGCTCTTTAGCGCGGCCATCGACCACACGCCTACCGGGGTAGTAATAACCGACCGCTGGGGCAAAATAACCTACGCCAACCCTTACTTTACCAAACTAACGGGCTACACCATAGACGAGGTGCAGGGCACCCGCATTGAACGCTATGGCGTGGTAAACGACGTGGAGAGTGCCCGTACTTGGGGCAAACTCATTAGCGGCACGGTTTGGAAGGGCGAATTGAACTTCCACAACAAGCAGGGCGATATACTCACCGAGCTTACCAGCGTTGCCCCCATACGCAACGATAAGGGCGATATACAGAACATCGTAATACTTACCGAAGACATTACCGAGCGCAAACATGCCGAAATGGCCACTGTGGAGGCCAAGGAAAAGGCCGAGGAGGCTACACGCGCCAAGGAGCAGTTTCTTTCTACCATGAGCCACGAGCTGCGCACGCCCATGAACTCGGTAATCGGCATCAGCAACCTGTTGTTGGAAGAGAACCCGAGGCCCGACCAAGTAGAGAATTTGAACATCCTGAAGTTCTCCGCAACAAATTTATTGGCTATTATCAATGATATTCTGGACCTTTCCAAAATTGAAGCTGGAAAAATGGAGTTTTTGAAAGAGGATTTTGACCTGCACTACACCTTAATAAACATTAAGCGGGCGCATGCGTTGCGGGCGGAAGAGAAAGGGATTAAGATACAGTTGACGGTGGAAGAGAACCTGCCCAACATTTTGAAAGGCGATGCCCACCGGTTGAACCAAGTGCTGAACAACTTGGTGAGCAACGCGGTAAAATTTACCGAGCATGGCACGGTTTGCTTGCAGGTAGGCATAGATAAGCGCGACGAAGATATTGTTGGCCTGAAAATAAAAGTGTCCGATACGGGTATCGGCATCCCTTCGGATAAGTTGGGCGTTATATTCCAAAGCTTCGGGCAGGCCACTACCGAAACCGCCCAGAAATATGGCGGTACGGGCCTAGGCTTGGCCATTACCCTAAAGCTTATAGAGCTACAGGGCGGCAGTATAGAAGTAACCAGCAAAGAGGGTGCGGGCACCACGTTTGTAGTAAGGCTGGCCTACGAAATTGGCAGTGCGCTCTATCGCAACGAAAAGCCGCTGTTGCCCGCCGAAAGCAGCAAATTGGAGAACGTGCGCATTTTGTTGGTGGACGATAACCTGATCAACCAAAAGGTTGCCATCAAGTTCCTGAGCCGCTGGAAGGCGCAAGTTACCACCGCCGACAACGGCCAAGAGGCCGTGGACAAACATGCCGTGGGAGACTACGACGTGATATTGATGGACTTGCAAATGCCCGTGATGGATGGCTTGGAGGCCACTACCCTTATCCGCAAGATGGACGACCCGCTCAAGGCATCCATACCTGTTATTGCCCTTACGGCGGCGGCCATCAACCAAGAGCGCGAGCTAGCCATGAAGCTGGGGGTAAACGACTATGTTTGTAAGCCGTTTATGCCCGAAGAACTGTACGACAAACTGGTGAAGTTTTCGCTAAAGGCCAAAGAGCAACGGTTGCTATTGGCCAATAAAACCAAAGCTGACAAGGTGCGCAAAGATGCCCTGTAAGTAACACCCCTTATTTTTTAAACAAAACCCCAACCCCGTTGTTACTTGGTATCAATGGGTATGGGAGAAGAGCATAAAAAGGCCGTTGTAATCGGCTCCGGTGTAGCCGGGCTGGCCGTGGCCGTAAGGTTGGCCGTAAAGGGGTATAAGGTAAGTGTATTTGAAGCGAACGCTTACCCCGGCGGCAAGCTGAGCGAAATCAACATAAGCGGTTTTCGGTTTGATGCCGGGCCGTCATTGTTTACCATGCCTTGGTTGGTGGACGAGCTGTTTCACTTGGCCGACGAGGAGTCCCGCACACATTTTTCCTATAAGCGGCTGGATACCATTACCCATTATTTTTATGAAGACGGCACCCAGCTCACCTCTTTTGCCGAGCCGGAAAAATTCGCGCAGGAAATACAAACCAAAACGGGCGAACCTGCCGAAAAGGTAACACGCTACCTAAAGCAAAACGCCGAGCGGTTCAACCTTACCTCGCACATGTTTTTGGAGTCGTCGTTGCACCGTTGGGGTACTTTTGTTACGCCGAAAGCCTTGAAAACGGGCCTGCAACTTTGGAAACTGGATGCCTTTAGCACCATGCACGCTGCCAACAGCCGCACTTTTGCCGATAAGCGGGTAGTACAATTGTTCGATCGCTACGCCACTTACAATGGCTCCGACCCGTACCGCGCCCCGGCCACGCTCAACGTTATCTCGCATCTGGAATACAACACGGGCGCATACCTGCCCTATGGCGGCATGTATGATATTACCATGAGTCTATATGAACTGGGCAAACGCTTGGGCGTGAAATATCATTTCAATACCAAGGCATCCGGCATTCAAATAGAGCAGGGCAGGGCGGTAGGCGTTCAAGTGCCCGATGGGCCGGTGCCTGCCGATGTGGTAGTGAGCAATATGGATGCCGTAAATGCCCATCGAAAGCTACTGCCCGACCAAAAATCGCCAAAAAAAGCCTTGTCCCAGCCGCGCTCCAATTCGGCCATGGTGTTTTATTGGGGCATGGGTAAAGCATTTCCTCAATTGGGGCTGCACAATGTCTTTTTCTCCAAAGATTACCAAGAAGAGTTTCGGCACCTTTCGGAGCTGAAGACCGTGGGCGACGACCCGACCATTTACCTCAACATCACTTCCAAATATGTGCCTACCGATGCGCCGCAGGGCATGGAAAACTGGTTTGTGATGGTAAACGTGCCGCCCAATACGGGACAAGACTGGGAGGCAGTGAGGCACAAGATTCGCCGCAGCGTTATCCAAAAACTCAACCGTATGTTGGGGGTGGATTTGGAGCCACTAATAGTGGCCGAGGATGTATTGGACCCCGTGATACTGGAGCAACGTACTTCCGCTTACCAAGGGGCCATATACGGCAGCGATAGTAACGGGCGGTTTGCGGCATTCCTCAAGCCTGCCAACTTCCATTGCAAGGTAAAGGGCCTATATTTTTGCGGCGGCGGGGCGCATCCCGGCGGCGGCATACCGCTATGCTTGCTTTCGGCTAAAATAGTAGCACAACTAATCGATAAACGCGAACGCCATGGCCTTTAACTGGCGCACCCAGCGCAACGCCGTTATATCCATAGCCACCGTATATGTGGTGGGCATTGTGGGCTTTGTTTGGTGGCCGCAAGTGTTTCAGGAGCTTACGGTGGTAAACCTGCTATACGTCTCGTTGCTGGTGTTCGCTTTGCATAGAAACTGGAGTTTAGGGTTTGCGACCTTCGCCTTTATCACCGCCCTTATCGGCTTTTTGGTGGAGTGGCTGGGCGTGGCAACGGGGGTAATTTTCGGTGAATATGCCTATGGCAACGCATTGGGCTGGAAGTTGTTTGATATACCGTTGTTGATTGGGCTCAACTGGTTGCTGCTGGTTTATTGCACGGGTACTATTGCGGCTATGGTAAAAATTCCGTGGTGGCTGCAAGCTGTTTTAGGGGCAGCATTAATGGTGTTGATGGATGTGTTGATAGAACCCTTTGCCATACGGTACGATCTCTGGGCTTGGGAGGGAAACGTTATCCCCCTGCAAAACTATGTGGCGTGGTTCGGCGTGGCATTGTTGCTGCAACTGCCTTTCCATTATTGCCGCTTTGCCGAAAAGAACCGGGTAGCGGTGGCTTTGTTCATCAGCCAGCTCGTTTTCTTCGGGTTGCTATTACTCATCAACGAATAACCAAACCATGCAGGGCACCAAAAAAGTAGTGGTTATCGGTAGCGGGTTTGCGGGCATCAGTGCTGCCTGCTCGCTGGCGCAGAAAGGCTATCGGGTAACGGTATTGGAAAAAAACGATACGCCCGGTGGCCGTGCCTCGGTTTTCGGGGCGGAGGGGTTTACGTTTGATATGGGCCCAAGCTGGTATTGGATGCCGGATGTGTTCGAAGCGTTTTTCCAACGGTTCGGTAGCGGGGTAGGGGAGCATTACGAGCTTAAGCGGCTCGACCCCGGTTATAGGGTGTTTTTCGATAGAAACGAACGATACGATGTTCCCGCTTCCATGGCCGAACTGGAGGCGTTGTTCGAGAAACTGGAACCCGGCAGTGGCCCCAAGCTGCAACGGTTTTTAAAGGCCGCCGGCGAAAAATACCGTGCCGGTATGGGCGATTTGGTCCACCGGCCCAGCCTGTCGGCAACGGAGTTTGCCGATTTGGGTTTGCTGAAACACCTGTGGAGTTTGCAGTTGTTTTCCTCGGTAAGGAAGGAAGTAAACAGCCTTTTCAAAAACGACCGCATCCACAAGATATTGGAGTTTCCCGTGTATTTTCTTGGGGCATTGCCACAAAACACGCCCGCCCTTTATACG